>JBDNHG010000700.1:0-1893 GCA_041688925.1 Acidimicrobiales bacterium
CACGAGCGGGCATCGCGGCGCGTCATGCCGTAACGCTCGACGATCATGTCGATGGCGAGTTCTGGGTTGGCGCACAGAGCAGCGGCGTAACCCAACACGATGGTGATCACTTGATCGATCAGTATGCGTTCGGCGTCAAGCAGGCCGGGGCGGGCTGCGGTATAGAAGCTCGGCCATGGCGTCGGGATCTCACCAATGCGTTTGAATATGCCGTCTTTGACCAGCGGAGCGGTCACGAAACGTTCCCACAAGAAGACGTGCGCCTTGCGTTTGGGCAGTGTCTCGACGGCGCCGTCGACGCCACCGACAACCACGAACTGATTGTCCTTGAGCTTCCAGCCCTTTTGGTCGGCCAGCTCATAGGCCATCAATTCGCTGCCTGAACCGAACCTCGAAATGGCGAACTTCTTGCCTTCGAGCTCGGACACCTTGGTCTGTTTGGCCTTGGCAGCGACATGGATTCCCCAGCGCAGCGGCGAGGTGACAAAGGCACTGTGCAGCCGAATTTTGCTGCCTCGGCCGATTGCGGTGACGGCGCCCTCGGTGAGAAGCGTGGCCAGATCGACCGTGCCGTCTTCGAGAGCGCCCACGAGCGCCCCGGTGCCGCCCGCAAAGTTCGAGTACGTCACCTCGATCCCGAGCTCGGCAAATGCGTTGTCTTCGAACGCCAGCAGCCAGGGAAGATTGAACGGCTCGTCAACGCCGCCTACACGCAGGACTCTCATGCCAACAGGTTCGCCTCTTGCTGTGAATTCAGCAACACGCCGACACCGCCTTTCTCAAACTTCCCCTCCGCCGCATCTGTGACCCTGTAGGCGCGAATAGTCAACGTACAGGGTCACAGATTCAAGAATTGGGGGCTGCCGGAGGGCATGCACAGGGGCGTTGGTCAGGCCAGGGCGGTGAGCGCTGCTTCGGTGGCTTCGAGGTCGGCTTGGGTCGCCGCGAGCTGGGCTCGGGTCTCGTCGACCAGGTGCGCTGGGGCGTTGTCGACGTAGCCCTTGTTCGACAGGCGACCCGTGAGGCCACCGATCTGGCCGCGGAGTTCGTCGGCCTTTTTGGTCAGTCGTTCAATCTCGGCGCCGGCGTCGGCAGCGTCGACCATGTCGGACAACCCAATCTGCTTGCCCTCGAACACCAGCGGGCTCGCGCCTGCTGGCGGGTCGCCGATCTCGACCAGCGCAATGCCGGCCAGCGACTCGACATAGCCGTTAGAGATGGCGAGCAGAGGCGCGAGCGCCAGCGGCAGGTGCATGGTGATCATGCGGCGCGGCTTGACCTGTTGTTCAGATCGCACCACTCGGATCGCAGCAACCAGGGCGTCGGCCCGTTCGAACTCAGCGATGACCGAGGTGTCGGCTGCCTCAGGGGCGACGGATGGCCAGGCGGCGAGCGTCAGCAGGTCAGACGCAGGCAAGTTCAGCGCAGCGACCTCGCCTGTGCGAACCGCTGCGACATGGGGCCACAAGGCTTCGGTGATGAATGGGCACACCGGATGCAGGATGCGCAAGACCGAGTCGAGCACGGCACCAAGCACCACTTGTTGATTTGGGTCGTCGTCGATCGTGGCCTTGACGGCCTCGAGATAACGGTCGCAAACGTCACGCCAAATGAAGTCGTAGAGGGTGTTGGCGACCTCGTTGAAGTGATAGGTCTCGAACGCCTTTTCGAGCGAGGCGATGGTCTCATGCAGCCGGGCGATGATCCACCGATCGGCGAAACGGGCAGCGCCGAGTTCGACGAACCGGCCGGTGTTGTCGATGCCGTCGAGACGCCCGAGTGCGAATCGGGTGGCGTTCCACACCTTGTTGGCGAAGTTGCGGCCGATGTCGAACTTGGGCGAGCTGTTGCGAGCCAGCGGCATGTCGTTGGTCGGTGATGCAATGCCGGTCG
>JBDNHG010000701.1:0-3048 GCA_041688925.1 Acidimicrobiales bacterium
GAGTAGGCAGAGCGCGAAGCTCGAAAGCCGCGCAACTCGTGGGCCTGCCAGAGGACTTGTCGACCTAGCCGCTAGGCCCCTTAGGAGCCTCCTGGTTGTTCGAGATGTAACAGGTCGTGACAGCGCCACCGGCGTTGCGCTGGTAACTTGCGGCACATGGCTGAGGCGACACCACCGCTCACTCCGATGTCGCTGGCGACAATGCTGCAGCGCATCGATCATGAATGGGAGACGCGAAATAAGGTCTTTGACCTTCCAAGCGCTCGCATCTGGCGGCCCGACCCCGACATCGATCTCGGATTCGACTTCTTGGGACGCCGGTGTGCGACCCCCATTGGACCCGCAGCGGGTCCCCATAGCCAGTTGGCCGCCAACATCGTGTTGGCCTGGCTCGGCGGATCGCGATTGTTTGAGCTCAAGACGGTCCAGATCCTCGACGAACTCGAGATTGCCCGCCCGTGTATCGACATGGAAACCATCGGCTACAACATCGAGTGGAGCCAAGAGTTACGCATCGAGCAGAGCCTGACCGAATATGTGAAGTCGGCGATGCTCGTCGAGCTGCTGCGCAATTGGCAGCCGCTCGCCGAACACATCGGCGCCGATCCTGGTCCCCACGTCTTCGACATGTCGGTCGGTTATGACCTGGCCGGAATCTCATCACCAAAGGTCGACGCCTTTTTGCGAGGGATGCGAGACGCTACAGCTGAGATCGAGGCGCTTCGCCCCGAGATCGGTGGCGCGTTCGCATCGTTGCGCGACATCGAATTCGCACCCCAGATCGCCGACACGCTCACGTTGTCGACCTTCCACGGTTGCCCACCCGACGAGATCGAGTCGATCACCAAGCATCTCATCGATGAACATGAACTCGATGTCATCGTGAAGCTCAACCCTACGCTGCTCGGGTACGACAAGGTCGCCCACGTGGTCAACGAACACCTGGGATACACCGATGTTTCGGTCAAAGAGAGCGCCTTTGATGACGACCTCCAGTTCGAGCGTGGGATCAACCTCATCGGCGAGCTGAACCAGTACGCCAAGGACCGTGGCCGCCGATTCGGCATCAAGCTCACCAACACGCTCGTCGTCGACAACACCCGCGGCTTCATGCCCGACGAGACGATGTATCTCTCGGGTGCCCCCCTGCATGTTCTGGCGTCAGCGCTGCTCGAACGACTTTCGACGGCAATGCCGGGTGCGCTCGACATACCGGGCCACGACGGCGACATCATGGTCAGCTTCTCGGCCGGTGTGACCAAGTCAAACCTCGCCGACACGTTGGCCATGGGGGTTCAGCCGGCATCGATCTGTTCCGACCTCCTCAAACCCGGTGGGTATGGGCGGTTGGCGCCGATGCTCAAGGCACTGACGACCGAACTCAAATCCAGCGGCCACACCAATCTCATCGACTGGAAACACGACCGACAGCAGGCGGCGCTCGCGGCGGGTTTCTCTTCGACAGCGCAAGAACATGTGACCGCGATTCTTGGCGACGCCGTTGCCGACTACCACTTCGACGGCAATGCGAAGCTGCCTCGTTCGGTCGACAACGATCTCGAGATGTTTGGTTGTGTGGCCTGCAATTTCTGCGTCACCGTGTGCCCGAACGATGCGTTCACCAGTATCAAAAGCCTCGACGGGATGGATGATCGCCAGCAATACTTCGTGTTCAGTGAGTTGTGCAACGAATGCGGCAACTGCATGGTGTTCTGCCCCGAAAACGGCGACCCTGCACAGATCAAACCGCGTCTCTATACCGACGCGCAACTGTTCGCCGACCGGGCTGATCAAGGTCAAGCGTTTCTGATTATCGACGGCCAGGTCAGCGATGCACGAAGCGACGCCGAGTCGATCGACCTGGTGCAGCGACTGCTGGCGCAACAGGCCGGCAATCCGCTTGGCTGAGTGATCGCGCCACGGCGACTATAAGGACCTTGGCCCCTAGACACTGGCTACCAATTGAGCGTACGCTGTTTGTATGAATGCGATCAACCCATTTGTCGCCGCACCTGACCGTGCACTCCGGGCGAAGACCGCTGCCCCGGCCGTCGCTGTACGAGCCGCCACCGTTGAAGAGGGGCCAAACTATGTCGGTATCTATGCGTCGAGCATCTTTGCCATGACGCTGCTGTTCCTGGTTGGTGTCGGCGTGCCCGTAGCCATGGCATATGGCAACGCGGTGGGATTGGCAACCGGTGCCTTCTGCGCCTTTTGGGGTGGCGTCGGTTTTGGTGTGATGGCTGGCGGTGCACGCGTGTCGACCTGGCATGACAAGCACGACGCACACGACTGATGTCTCTCGCGAGTGCACGTGACACCACCACGATTCGTCGTGCGATCGTTGCTCTCGTCCTCGCAGGGATGGCACTGGCGAGTCTGGCATCGTGCGGCGGTGACAGCGACGCTTCGAGCGACTCAGCGAGCTGTTCGATCGAACAATCTGACCTTGGTCCATTCTCGTCCGACACGCCACTCGGCCAATCGATGAGCGAGAATCAGGCCCGTGCCCGCATGGCCGACGACAACATCGTCGAGTGGATCGCGGTGACAGCGACCGGACCATGGGATGACGCGTGGGATCTCGCAACCGCATCGCTGGGTCAGGGAATTCACGTCGATCTGACATGGCTCGATGTCAACGGCGAAATCTCGGGGCTCTATGAGCCGGGCGACGGCTTCGAATTCACCGACCTGCGCGTCAGCCGCAGCTTCCAAGGCAAGATCGAACACAGCGACGACCCGCTCTATCTGCCGATTCAAGACAACGGCAAGACGGTCAGATTCGATGCCGCCTGTTCGATCACTGCGCTCGAGTTCGGTGACGCAAACGATGACCAGTTGCTCGATGTGTTCGACAGCGTCGCTATCTCAGCACCCGAAGGTTCCGCTGCCTCGTCCTAGTCGGCATCGTCCTAGTCGGCGTCGTACTAGTCGAGGGCCTGTAGGTTCTCTCGTTGATTCGGCGACGATGAGACCCGGAACCCTCCCCAGCAATCCCCGGACCCCCCAAACGAAGGACGTACCGCCATGGATTTGGCACTGGAC
>JBDNHG010000702.1:0-5422 GCA_041688925.1 Acidimicrobiales bacterium
AGCAGCGGGACGGCCACCGCCCCATGGCTTCCGAGCACGCCCACATTGGGAACAGCCAGGTAGTCGGCACCAAAGCTCACCGACTGGTGCGCGGCCTGGGCGTCGGCGAAGAACACCAGCGCAGACTCCTTGGGCTGGAAGAGCCATTTGTGCGCGGACATCGCCACGCTGTCTGCGTGCTCGATGCCCGAGAGCAGCCCGCGGTGGCGCTCGCTGAGCACGAGCGGACCAGCCCACGCAGCATCGACATGCCGCCAGGCAGCGCCCTGCGCAGCATCGAGCGGCTCGATTTCACCAGTACTCGTGGCGCCGGCCGTGATCACGGCGACGCAGCCATCGAGCGAAATCCGTTCGTCCCAGTTCGCCACGGTGCGATAAAACATGCCAAGCAGATGTGCAGCCTTTGGGACGCTGAGATGGGCGTTCTTGGACGAGACCACGGTGTGGGCCCCGGCCTCGCGGGCGGCCCAGATCGCGGTCAGGTTGGCCAGGGTCGAACCCGCAGTCATGTGGCCGCCCGACATGCCGAAGGCAGGCGCAAGCCAGTCGATCACCCGACGTTCGATATCGCGAGCTGCGGGCGCGGTGTCAGGGTGCAACAGGTTCTGATTGCGACTCGAGATCCACAACTGCATAGCCCAGGTGATCCACGGCGTGGGCGGATCCATGTGGGCAAAGAAGCCGGGGCCACCGAGATTGCGCGCTTGACCGAGCACGGGCATCGCCAGAGCGTCGAGCACCCGCTCGGCCCCAATGCCCCGTTCGGGAAGACCCGTCGGCAGTTCCTGGCTGCGAGGCAGTTCGTCGGCTGCCAACAACTGCACGGCTCGCCGAAGCTGCTCGACATTCGGTGAAAATGCCTGCTCGATATCGAGATGGTCAGTCACCGCTGGTCACGCGTGATCTTTTTCGCGGGCGGCGCCAGCAAGGCGCTCGAGCACGTCGGCGATAACCGCCCGTTCATGGGGCGCTATCAAATCAGTCAGCGCAGCACGCACGTCATCAACATGCAGCGGCGCCGCCTCGACGATCGCGCGCATTCCCTTCTTGCTGAGCACGGCGAAGGTGCCGCGTCCGTCCTCTGGACACTTCTGGCGAGTGACCAGACCCTTCTTGGCGAGGCGATCAACGCGTTGGGTGAGTCGACTTTGCGAATGCAGCAGCCGGTGCGATAACTCGGTCATACGCAACCGCTGCGGATCGGCCTCGGACAGGTGCACCAGCACTTCGTAGTCGTCCATAGTCAGGCCGGTCGCGCTCTTGAGCGATTCGTTCAGCTGTGCATTGATGCGACCAGTTGCTTCGACGAACCCGCGCCAGATGCGGTTCTCATCGACATCGAGCCACCGTGTGTCGTCGTTCACATGTCTCAGAGTACCGGAGGGGTTGACATAGTTCAACATTTAAGTAATATGAGCTCTGGAGCCAATCCTTCAAACTTTAAGTAACCCTCTCTCCCCTGGAGCCCCCAATGACCACCACCACCGCCACCACCGCCGTCGCCGGACTCACCGCTGGAACCTGGGAAATCGACCCGAGCCACTCAGAGGTCGGATTCACCGTGCGCCACCTGGGCCTCTCGAAGGTTCGCGGCCGCTTCAACCTGTTCTCAGGAACCGTGACGATCGCCGACAACCAACTCGCCAGCAGCGTGACCGCATCGATCGATCTGTCATCGGTCGACACCAACAACGAGATGCGAGATGGACACCTACAAGGCGCCGACTTCTTCAACGCCGAAACCAGCCCGACAATGACCTTCGTCTCAACCAGCGTGACCGAAGACTCGCTCACCGGCGACCTGACCATTCGAGCCATCACCAAACCAGTGACCCTCGAACTCGAATACAACGGCGTAGCCGTCGACGGCTCCGATGCCACCCGAGCCGGCTTCAGCGCCAGCGGCCAGATCTCACGCGCTGACTTCGGCATCGAGTTCAACGCTCCGCTGGGCGTCGACGGCATGTTGATCTCAGACAAGGTCGTCATCGACCTCGAGATCCAGGCCGTGCGCAGCTGACCATCCCGCCCAGCCATTCCCCACAAACCATCTCACGCAAACCATCTCACGCAGACCAGCCCCAAGCATGTCGAAAGGAAGCTGCTATGTCTACTTCAACGATCGACTTGCGCGCCGCGCAGACGCGCTACGTCACCGACATCGGCTGGCTTGACAGCCGTCACAGCTTCAGCTTCGGGTCGCACCACGATGCCGCCAACACCGGCCACGGCCTGCTCATCGTCTCGAACGACGATCGGGTCGCGGCCGGCGGCGGCTTTGGAACCCATAGCCATCGCGACATGGAGATCGTGACCTGGGTGCTCAGCGGCGAACTCGAACACCACGACTCCGAGGGCAACCACGGGGTCTTGTATCCCGGTCTGGCGCAACGTATGTCGGCGGGATCGGGCATCCGGCACAGCGAAATGAACGCCAGCGCAACCGAACCAGTGCACTTCGTGCAGATGTGGGTTCCGCCTGACGCGGCCGGTATCGCCCCCGGGTACGAGCAGCGCGACATGAACGACGCGTTGGCAAGCGGTGGCATGGTGGCCATTGCGTCAGGCAAAGACCATGTTGACGCGGTTCGCATTCACCAAGCCGGCGCAACGATGCATGTCGCACGCCTTGGCGATGGTGACACCGTTACGGTGCCCGACGCACCATTCGTTCATGTGTTCGTTGCCGTGGGTGAGGTGCGCCTCGATGGCCGATCCGAGCCGGTCGCCGCTGGCGACGCGGTGCGGCTGACGAATGCGGGCGCACTCGAACTCACCTCGCGCAATGCAAGCGAAGTCATCGTGTGGGAATCTGATTCTGCCGCCGATCGCTAGCTCGCCTACGCCATCAGCCCCAGCCTCTCGCACCGACCAACCAAGCCCGACCAACCAAGCCCGACCAACCAAGGGAGACCCATGAGTGAAGTAGCCGACCAGGCACCCACTGCCCCTACTACCGCCACCGCCAAGCCAACCCACGCGCCAGAACATGGCGAAGACGTCGACCGCAGTGACGAGTGGCAGCGGCTGCGCGACACCTACCTGCATGCCGACCGCCCACCATCATCTGCCGGTGGCGTCCATCATCTGGCGCTGCTGTCATCGAACGTTCCTCAAACCATCGAGTTCTACCAAGGCGTGCTCGAGTTCCCCTTGACCGAACTCTTCGAGAACCGTGACTACCAGGGGTCGACCCACTTCTTCTTCGACATCGGCAATGGCAATGCGCTGGCGTTCTTCGACTTCCCCGGTCTCGATCTCGGCCCCTACGCCGAGGTGCTCGGCAGCATGCACCATCTGGCCATCTCGGTGACCGCCGAGAAACAGGCCCACTTGCGGTCGAAACTCGAATCTGGCGGAGTAACTATCGACTTCGAACACGCGTCGTCGATCTACTTCCGTGGCCCCGATGGCGAACGTCTCGAACTACTCGCCGATCGCCTGGGCCAGATGTACGGCGAAACGGTCCTGTAGCTAACTACATAGTGACGTCTCTGGGGACGTCACTAGTGGGCCGGCTGGGGGAATGGCCCGTTGCTCTGGCACGATGGCGACCGTGGCATACCAGTTCGACACCGAAACCGAGCTCACGCCGATTGGCGAGAACAGGTGGCAAACCCACCTGACCAGCGCGTGGAACATCGGCGAGAATCCCAACGGCGGGTATCTCTTGGCGCCGCTCGCCAAGGCGATGGCGTCGGTGTCGGGACATCCCGATCCACTGTCGATCACTACCCATTATCTGCGTCCCGGCACCGGTGACGCTGACGCCGAGATCGAAGCCGACCTCGTGCGAACTGGCCGCACCGTCGGCACCGTGCGCGGCCGTCTCACCCAGGGTGACAAGGCCCGCATCGAGGCAATCGCCGCGTTCGCCGATTTGAGCAGCAGCGACGCGGTGGTCGAGCTCGATACTCCGATCGCGCCGATTCCTGCTCCAGACAATTGTGTGTCACGCCGTGACCTCGAACAAGGTGTCGAGCTGCCGATCATGAGTCGCCTCGACGTGCGCATCCATCCCGACCACGCCGTGGCTGGTACCGGTCGAGAAGCCGAAATTACAGGCTGGATCCGTTTCGACGACAGCCGTCCGGTCGACGCGATGGCGCTGCTTCTCTTCGCTGATGCATTCCCGCCGCCGCTGTTCGCGAAGGTTGGCTACATCGGATGGGTTCCAACCATCGAACTCACGGTGCATGTTCGGCGTCGGCCTGTCGAAGGCTGGATACGCGGTCACTTCCGCACGACCGACGCGGCCGGTAACCGCACGATCGAAGACGGCTGGCTGTGGGACGAATCAGGTGCGCTGGTCGCCGTGGCCCGCCAAGTTGGCCTCGTACTCTCGGCACAACCCGACGCCCCAAAGTAAGTAGGCCCGCGAGAGTAAGGGGCCTAGCGAGTAGGTCGACAAGTCCTCTGGCAGGCCCACGAGTTGCGCGGCTTTCGAGCTTCGCTCTCTGCCTACTCGCGCAATCTCTAAGCCGCGAGAGCGCTCGACTGACCAATTGGTGGCCCTTCTCTACATCCTCATCTCGGTCTTTCTGTAGAAGCGACCGCTGCACTCCCCACGCCGGCGTCGGCGAGGGCGCCGGCCAGGATCCAGCGGCACGTCACAAGCATCACTTCGAGCGCCTCGTCGGGCGCGAGCTGATCGATGTCGATGAGCGAGATCATCGCCTCAGTGCCCCAGCCGACGTTGAGTGCAGCAACGAGGCGCTCGTGGTCAGCCTTGGTGAGCAACGATTTGACCGGCTCGAGCACTCGTCGGGTGAGCTTGTCACGGCGACCAGTGCGCACTGGCATCGGGTCTTGGGACACATCCTGCTGTTGTTCGAACCAGCGGTCGAGGGCGGTCTTGGCCGCCTGACGAAACGGCAGTTGCTCTGTAAGCATCGTCCATCCGAGCGATCGGATGACCGCCTCGAGGCGGTCGTACACGTCGTCACCAGCGGCATGGATACGCTCGGCGACCGCGTCGAGGGTGGAGACGACATCGAGCAGCTCGAGCCCGGCCTCTTGTGCAAGATCCTCGGCCGACGAGAAGTACCGATAGGCGGTGGCCTGCGAAACCCGGGCTGCGTCAGCCGCTGCTGGAATGGTCACCGCACGGTGCTCGCGCAGGAGCTCAACGGCTGCGCCAACGATCGCATCGCGGGTGCGGGCCTTCTGGTTGACGCGACCATCGGTCATGAGAGAATCTCCTTGACATGAGGGTTCATTCTTATAAAGATACCAGAATCCACCCATTGAAGACAAGAGACGCACATGAATACGGATGAAAAACTGG
The DNA here is from genome assembly GCA_041688925.1 of Acidimicrobiales bacterium. Lineage (GTDB taxonomy): Bacteria > Actinomycetota > Acidimicrobiia > Acidimicrobiales > UBA10347 > UBA10347. The sequence goes on from JBDNHG010000702.1 coordinate 5,288, forward strand.
CATTGGTTCACAAACATCTCGACGCCGAAGGAGCCGGGGATATCGAGACAGCGTGCTCCGTGTACGCCGAGAACATCGAACATGACGCCGTTGGCTTCCCCGGCACACCGTGCTTTGGAATCGACGCGGCCAAGG
>JBDNHG010000703.1:0-6344 GCA_041688925.1 Acidimicrobiales bacterium
CTATCAGCGAGCTCGCTTCGATTCGTTTCTCGATCCCGAATCGAACAGCATCGCGGCGTACAACCAGGAGCAAGCCCAGGTGGCGATCGGCAATGGTGGCATCACGGGCACCGGCTTCGGACAAGGTAGCCAGACCAAGTCGGGGCTTGTTCCCGAGCAACAGACCGACTTCATATTCACCGTGATCGCCGAAGAGTACGGCTTTGCAGGCGGCACCGTCGTGCTCGGTTGCTTTGCGCTGTTGTTGTGGCGGTTGTATCGCATGGCGCGTCTGGCGGGTGATGCGTTCGGCAGCTACCTGGTCACGGGCGTTTTCGCCATGTTCGCGTTTCAGATGTTTCAGTCGATCGGCATGACGGTGGGCATCATGCCAGTCACGGGTATCCCGCTGCCGTTCGTGTCCTCGGGTGGCTCGTCGGTGCTGGCGTCCTATATCGGCGTGGGCATCGCACTGTCGGTGCACATGCGCCGTTTCCAAGCCGGCATCGACGCCGAGGTCAGCCAACTCGCTTGACCGCCCGGTTGCCGCAAGTTCACGCGCATACACAGCGTGCGACTGTGCGACTCAAGAAGCCAGGAAATCGATGATCGTTCGATTCACGAGTGCCGGGTTCTCGAGGTGCATGAAGTGGCCGACGTCATCGAATGTCACCGCCCGAGACCCGGGCGAAAGGTCGGCTTCGACGCCGGTGGCGACTTCGACACCGATGCAGCCGTCGTTGCGCCCGTGTAGATACAACGTCGGCTGGTTCGGGATCGACCCGCGTGCGTCTTCCCAGTCGGACAGGTCGGGCGAGAGCAGATCGGGCTGGAAAGTCGCTCGGTAGTAGCCGAGCATGGCGGCCAGATGGCCTTCGGGCTGTGCCGAGGCTATGAACGCGGCGATGTCGTCGGCGCCATCGTGGCCTGGTGACCAGTCGTTCCACAGCCCGCGGATGAAGGCCCAGTCGTCGTGGGGCACAACCATTTCGGACAGCGGATGTTGGAAGAAGAACATGTATGACGAACGACGCAGCTGCTGATACGTGAACAACGCGGCCGCCATTCGGCCGCCTGGCGGCACGCTCATCGTCACGACTCGGCGCCATCTGTCGGGTTCTTTGACCGCAGCGATGGTGGCGGTCCCGGCACCGAAGTCGTGGCCAATGATCACCGCGTCGCCGTCTCCGCCGAGGGTCTCGTGCAACCGGCAGGCGTCTCGGCCGCGTGCCCCGGCCTGATAGTGACCGTCAACGGCGAGACCGGTGGGGGCGTAGCCGCTGGTCCATGGGGCGACGGCTCGATAGCCGGCCGAGGCCAACTCGGGCAGCAGGTGACGCCATGCGCGGGCTGAATCAGGAAAGCCGTGGAGGCACACCGCCAGCGGCCCATCGCCGATCTCGAGCCACTCGACATGTGACCCGTCGATCTCGGCAGACCGCTGCTGCAGTTCATCGCTCATGGGTGTCTCCTGTCACAGTGGATTGTTCATGGTGGCACATCAGGCGGGGCAGCAGTGTTGACGTCGTCGCGAGCAAGAGCAGGGGTCGCCGCGCTGATCAGCGCTATCCTGGTGCAAATGTCGTCGTCGTTATGGGATCAGCTTGAGCCATTGCTCGCACGGGTCGAAAAACCGGCCCGCTATATCGGCTGCGAAGACGGTGCGGTCACCCCCGACTACACGAACGACCCCGTGTCATGGCTTCTTGCCTATCCCGACACCTACGAGATTGGTTTGCCGAACCAGGGTCTGCAGATTCTCTACGAGATCCTCAACGAGCGTGACGACGCCGTAGCCGAACGGGCCTACGCACCGTGGACCGATCTCGAGGCTGAGCTTCGCGAACATGGGATGCCGCTGTTCTCGGTCGACACCCACCGTGCTGCGAGCGATTTCGATGTCATTGCGTTCAATCTGTCGTCAGAGCTTGTGTACACGAACGTTCTCAACTGCATCGATCTCGCCGGCGTGCCGGTGCGTGCCGAAGATCGTGATCACACCCATCCCATCATCGGCGCCGGCGGCCACGCCACGTTCAACCCTGAACCAATGGCCGACTTCTTCGACTGGGTTGGACTGGGCGACGGCGAAGAGATTGTTGGCGATGTCACCGAGGTCGTTGCAGCATGGAAAGCATCGGGCAGCACCGACCGCCACGCGCTGTTGCGCACCATGTCCAAGATCGAGGGCGTCTATGTGCCGTCGATGTACGAGGCCACCTTTGAACAGAACACCGCTGGCATGGCCAAGCTCGTGTCGATGTTGCCCCGGTTCAGCGATGTTCCCGAAGTCGTCGAGAAGCGCACGATTGCTGACCTGGCCGAATGGCCCTATCCCAAGAACCAGCTGGTTCCGCTCACCGAGGTCGTGCACGATCGTCTGAGTGTCGAGGTTTTTCGCGGCTGCACCCGTGGCTGCCGATTCTGCCAAGCAGGCATGATCACCCGCCCGGTGCGCGAACGTCCTGCCGAGCAGGTTCGCACCATGATCCAAGACGGCCTGCGCCGCACCGGCTACGACGAAGTTGCGCTCACCTCACTTTCGACCGCCGACTTCAGCGGCATCACCGAGGTCGTCAAGGCGACCATCGACGACGAAGCCATGGGCTGCGGCGATGTATCGGTGTCGCTTCCTAGCCTGCGCGTCGACGCATTCACGGTGGGTATTGCCGCCGAACTGCAGCGTGGTCGCCGCTCAGGCCTCACGTTTGCACCCGAAGCCGGAACCTGGCGTATGCGCCAGGTAATCAACAAGCTGATCACCGAAGAAGACCTGTACACATCGGTCGAAGGCGCGTTCTCGCAGGGCTGGCGTCGCGTCAAGCTGTACTTTCTCACCGGTCTGCCCACCGAGACCGACGAAGACACCCTCGGCATTGCCGAACTCGGCCGCAAATGTGTCGAGATCGGCCGCAAGTACAACAACTCGGCATCGGTGACCGTGTCGGTTGGTGGCTTCGTGCCCAAGCCGTTTACGCCGTTCCAGTGGTTTGGTCAGAACACGATCAAAGAACTGAACCGCAAGATCTTCCTGCTCCGCGACGAGACCAAGAAGACCAAGGGTCTGCAGATGAAATGGCATGACCCGGCCGCAACATTCGTCGAAGGCATGTTGACCCGAGGCGATCGACGTCTCGGACCTGTCATCGAACAGGTGTGGCGCGACGGAGGCACGTTCCAAGAGTGGAGCGAGCACTTCGACGTCACCAAGTGGAACCAGGCGATGGATGATCATCATCTCGATGTCGAATTCTTCACCTACCGGCACCGAGAAGAAGACGAAGTCTTCCCCTGGGATCATCTCAACGCCGGACTTCACAAGGACTTCCTCTGGCACGACTGGCGCGATGCGCTGAACGAAGTCGGTCTCGAGGATTGCCGGTGGACGCCCTGCTATGACTGCGGCGCGTGCACCGGTTATGGAATCGAGCATGTAGTGGCCTCGGCAACACCCCCAGCGGGTGGCAGCCAAGGCACCGGCCAGGATCTTGCCCGCGGGCACGAAGTCCCAGTCGACCTACTACTTGCTCGCCCAATCGGTGCGGGGTGAGCCCGCCGCGTAAACCGCAGGCTCGCCTTCGGTACTCCAAACTTGGCAAATTGCGATTCACGAGCCATCGAGACATGGCACGAATTTGGGAGCGATCGGTGCGTCGGCTGCAATTGCCGATTGCCTACAGCGAAGGTTTTTCGCCTCGAGCGAAGCTGTCCTTTGGGCTGGCGCTTCCAACCGTGTTCGAGTCTCAGGCCGAATACGTCGACCTCACATTCAATGAACCAGTGACGGTCGACACCCTGCCGGAACAGTTGACTAGCGTCCTCCCCGAGGGCGTCACGGTCACAGGCGCAATTGCGCTGCATGGCAAAGTTGATTCGTTGCAGGAATGCGTCGAAGCAACCAGTTGGTCGTTGTTCGTCGACGGCGACCTCATCGAGCTGCAAAAATGGTCAGAGGACATACTGGCAGCAGATGAATTGCTCGTTACTCGCGAGCGCAAGGGCAAGAGCAGCACCGATGACGTACGGGCTGCCATTCTGGCGGTCGACGTGCGCCCGAATGCCGACACCGACGTGCCGGCAGCTGTCGAGATCTATGCCGAATTGGCAACCAAGCCCCGAGCGTTGCGACCACTCGAGTTCCTCGACATCCAAACGCCGACCGCCACGCTCAAGCGTGGCAGACGCGTCAATCAATTTATTACGCCGGTTGGCGCCCGACTCGATCCACTCGATGTCGGTGCTGCCGAGGCGTATCACGACGCAGAGATTGCGTCATGAGAAGGAGCACTACTCATGTCAGACTCATCAGAGTCAGAGACACAAGCAACGGGTTCGTCATCTGATTCGAACTCGTCGGGCGGCAATGGCCGCAACCGAAGTCGCTCGCGTGGCCGCAGCGGGCAAAACCAAGGCGGCAACGATCAATCAAAGCCGAGAATAGGCGATTCCCGCCCCGCGCCGGCAGATGATTCAGCCAGCTCGAACGACGACAACGATGGCGGACGTGATCACGGCGGCCGCAGCGGCAAAAAGCGCGACGATGGCCAGAACGATCGCGATAAGAGCGATGGTGACCAACGAAATGGCGGCCAGCGAAATGATGGCCAGAACGATCGCGGCCAGCGCAATGGTGGCCAGAACAGTGGCGGCCAGAACGGTGGGGGCAACCAGCAGGGGCAAGGCAACGATGCGCAGGGCGACGATGCGCAGGGCGACGCCAAGAAGCGGCGACGTCGTGGTGGCCGCGGTCGAGGACGTGGCCGTAAACCCCAAGAGATGGCCAACATCGAGCTCGACGAAGCGACCATGGCCAAGCGGCGTGGCAAAGAACGCGATGGCCGCCCTATTGGGCGCTACCTCATGGCGGTGCATGTCCACAACGACACCCGCCACATAGCGATCCTCGAGGGTCGAACGCTGATCGAGTACTACGTGTCGCGGCCAACCGACGACGTCACCCAGATCCATGGCAACGTGTACATGGGCCGAGTGCAAAACGTTCTTCCGGGTATGGAAGCGGCGTTCATCGACATCTCGACACCCAAGAACGCCGTTCTGTACCGCGGCGACGTGCAATACGACCCCAAAGAGTTCGAAGGGAACAGGGGAGCGCCTCGCATCGAACAGATGCTCAAGGCCAAGCAGATGATTCTCTGCCAGGTCGTAAAGAACCCGATCGCACACAAGGGCGCTCGACTAACCCAAGAAGTATCGCTTCCGGGTCGTTTCGTCGTGCTGGGGCCGAACAGCGACACCTACGGCATCTCGAAGCGGCTGCCCGACAAGGAACGTCAGCGGTTGCGCAAGATCCTCGACCGCATCAAGCCAAAAGAGCATGGTGTCATTGTCCGCACCGCAGCCGAAGACGTCACGTCTGAAGAACTCGAACGCGATGTCGCTCGGCTGCTGAACCAGTGGGAGGTCATCATTGACGACTCGAAGAAGCAAGGCGGCCCCCGTCTGCTCAACCGCGAACCCGACCTCGCCGTGCGCCTCATCCGCGAAGAGTTCACCAAGGACTTCCGTGGCGTAGTCCTTGATGACATCACCCTGTTCCACGAGGTCAGTGGCTATATGGATGCTGTCACGCCGGCATTGGCTGATCGCATCGAGCACTATGACACCGAGGCCGAGGGCATCGATCTGTTCGAGCGCTACCACGTCTACGAGCAGCTCCAGAAGGCCCTCGACAAGAAGGTCTGGCTGCCATCAGGCGGCTCGCTCATCATCGAGCACACCGAGGCGTTGACCGTGATCGATGTGAACACGGGCAAGAACGTTGGTTCGTCGAACCTCGAAGACACCGTCTTCAAGAACAACCTCGAAGCAGCACGTGAGAGTGCCCGTCAGCTGCGGCTTCGCGATATCGGCGGCATCATCGTGATCGACTTTGTCGACATGGAGAACCGCAAGAACCGGGCCGAGGTCGTTCGCGTCTTCCGCGAAGAGCTTGCGCTCGACAAGACGCGCACCCAGGTCTACGACATCACCGATCTGGGCCTGGTCGAAATGACCCGCAAACGTATCGGTGAGGGACTGCTCGAATCGGTTAGCACTGGCTGTTTCACCTGTGAGTCGAATGGTCTGTTGTTTGACGACACCCTCTTCGGCCATCGCCAAGCCATTCCCGGCCCCAGCGTCTCGTCAGTCACCAAAAACTAGGAACCCAATAGTTCGTCCCGCCCCATCATCTCTGAACCCTGACGTTGACTATTTCAACGTAGAGGTTCAGAGATGATGGGAAACAGTTGTGAGGCAGTTAGAGTGTCGCAGTTATGTATGCAGTAGTCGCCACCGGCGGAAAACAGTACAAGGTCGAACAAGGCCAGGTACTCGAAGTTGAACGTGTCGGCGCCATTGGCAGC
>JBDNHG010000704.1:0-1972 GCA_041688925.1 Acidimicrobiales bacterium
GACAACGTCGACGTCGTCGGCCGTGATGACGTCGTGGTATGAATCGACGACCCTGGCGATGTCGTGTTTTGAGGCGAATGCTGCAGCGCGATCTCGGTTGCGCGCCCCGACACACACGATCTCGACGTTCGGGAGCTTGGCGACCGGCTCGATGAGCGCTTTTGGAGAGATTCGAGCGGCACCGAGCAGCCCAAAACGAATCGGTGAAGTCATACCAGCTTCTTACCAGCTGGCGTCTTGCGCGTGTGAGACCAGCTGCAATCACCTGGAATACGTCGTAGCCGTCAAAGAAATTACGATAAATGAATTACACCCTTGACATTGCGCCCCACGGGACGATTGAATAGTGGCCCTGCCCAAATGACGTGTGTGTAATTACACAGGTGATTCTTCCTCGTCATGGCGGCTGGGCGGTTACAGATGTTGGCTTCACAAGACGAGAACGGACCGACATAGGGACTGACTGAGTGAAGCGGCAGCAAATGGTTTACGCCAGGCACTGCCAAACGCTCGTACCGCATCAGGTACGACCGACCCACCAGGGTCGAGCGAACCAGGGAAATACCTCAGGGAATACAAGATCCAGGGCTTGACCAGCGCCAGCGCCAGCGCATGCAGCTGCAAAATCTGCATCGCACTTCTATGGCTGCTCGTCAAACCGCATCAGGGCATCAGATCAGGGAGAAAACGTGGCACTCACCGAGACCACTATTAACAAGCCAACGAACGTAGCCGGCGGCACCAGCAACGTCGATGAAATTTCAATCGTCCACGACGCGACATCGCTACCTACGCCACAAATGCGAGTACGCAAACGTGACGGCAGCTTCGAACCCGTCGATCCAATGAAGATCATCACTCGAATCCAGCGCTGCGCCGAAGGCCTCGATGGCGTCGATCCAATGCGTGTCGCCACACGCACGATCAGCGGTCTGCACGATGGTGCAACCACGATCGAGCTCGACGACCTCGCCATCCGCACCGCAGCATCGAACATCATCGAAGAGCCGAACTACTCGAAGCTCGCTGGTCGCCTACTCGCCACCTACATCCACGAAGAACTGCGCAACGAGAACATCAAGAAGTTCTCGCAGTCGATCGCTGCTGGTCGCCTGGTGGGTTTGATCAATGATCAGACCGCCGACTTCGTCGAAGCCAACGCTCCCTTGTTCAACTCAGCGATCGATCACAATCGTGACACGCTGTTCGAGTTCTTTGGTTTGCGCACCGTTTATGACCGTTACCTCTTGCGTCACCCCGAATCACGCAAAGTGCTCGAAACACCGCAGTACTTCTTCATGCGCGTCGCCTGCGGCCTGGCCACCACCCCTGACGAGGCCATCACCTTCTACAACCTGTTGTCGTCACTCGAGTACCTGACCTCGACGCCGACGCTGTTCAACTCGGGTACCTCCCACCCGCAGATGTCGTCGTGTTACCTGCTCGACTCCCCCGAAGACAGCCTCGAGTCGATCTACAAGCGCTACACCGACGTCGCCCGCCTCAGCAAACATGCTGGTGGCATTGGTCTCAGCTACAGCCGCATCCGCAGCCGTGGATCATTGATCAAGGGCACGAACGGCCTCTCGAATGGCATCGTTCCCTGGCTCAAGACCCTCGACTCGTCGGTGCAGGCTGTCAACCAGGGCGGCAAGCGCAAGGGTGCCGCCTGCGTGTATGTCGAGAGCTGGCACGCCGACATCTACGAGTTCCTCGAACTGCGTGACAACACCGGCGACGAAAGCCGCCGCACCCACCACCTGAACCTGGCGAACTGGGTTCCAGATCTCTTCATGGAGCGGGTCGAAAAAGACTGGCAGTGGTCGCTGTTCGATCCCAAGAAGGTTCCTCACTTCGTCGACATGTACGGCGCCGAGTTCGAGCGGGCTTACATCGAAGCCGAAGAAGCCGGCATCTACGAGAAGCAGGTTTCGGCCCGCGATCTCTACAGCCGAATGATGCGCACCCTGGC
>JBDNHG010000705.1:0-16209 GCA_041688925.1 Acidimicrobiales bacterium
CCCAACGGTGTCGGCACGACGGTCGGCTCACGCGGGTTACGACTTTCCGGTGGTCAAGCCCAACGCGTCGCAACTGCCCGCAGCCTGCTGACCCAACCCGAGCTGCTGGTCGTCGACGACCTTTCGAGCGCGCTCGACGCTTCGACCGAACGCGATCTTTGGGCCCGGCTGAGTGTCGAGGGCACCAGCACAGTGATTGCCGTGTCCCATCGTCAGTTCGTGATCGATCAGGCCGATCAGGTGATCACGATCGACGCTGGCCACATCACTTCGGTGCGCCGCCGAGCTACTGACGGCGAGCCGAACCTGGGTGAACTTGCCTGATGCATTTCGCCTGAGGCTAAAGAACCGTGCGCAACGGCCGACGACTTGGTTGTGGCACGCACCCCCCAAACCCCCCGACGCCTAACGGGCCGACCGCTCGCACTTGTTGCAATGGTCGTGCTGTTCAGTGCGGCATGCAGTGCCACCCCCTCGTGGATTCCGGTGGAAACAGCCGGGTCGCCCGTCGCAGCGGTCGTCGAAACCGCACCAACCGAGCTGGCCTTCGTTGATCAGCTTGACGACGCGGTGGTGGCATCTCACGACTTCTGCACGGCGAGTGCGAACGTATGGATTCATTCGGCGGCGCTCAATTTGATTGGTTCCAATGCGAACCCTGAGATGACACAGATCGCGCTGGCCAATGTTGCCGAATGGCTCGAGCGTTCGACGCTGCTCGACGAGGTCGACGGCACAGAACGCGCCCAGACGTTCGCCGCGTTCACCGAACTTCAGGCCACTGTCGGCACCAGCTACGGAGACGATTGGGCCGCCTTCCAGGCAAGCACGGCCTATGCCAACGACCCTTCTGCGCAGGAATACGAGGCCGGGCGTTCCGCGCTCGTACCGTTCATCAACGACCAATGTGAGTTCCTGAGCATGGCCGACCTGAGCACCGAGGCCGAAGCGCGTGCGAACGAACTGCGCACCGAGTTCGCCACCGATCCCTCGACCGTGGTCGATAGCGACTCGCTACCGGGCCACGCGATCTTCACTCATTCGAGTGGCCGACTGATTGCGTCGTTCCCCGGCGCCTGGAGCTATGAAGAAGGTCGCAGTGATGCGCTCGTCGATCTCGTGGCGTCACCCGATATCGAACGCTTTCTCGACAATGAAGCTCTCGACGGCGTGCGACTACAACTGTTCAACGCACCGACCAGTGAAGCCTTTCGCTACCTGATCGACGAAACCATGACGGCCTCGTCGTGTGACCGCACCAACGATCTCGTCGACAGTGGCACAACCCGCCTCAACATCACCCAGACGTACGCGTGCGCTGACCACGGTGCCTCGATCATCGGTCAATACAACGAAAGTCGCGGTCTTGGGTTGATCATCGAGGCAGCATTCGATCGTCCCGATGCCAGCCGCGCCGATCTCATTCGCCTGGCATCGATCGCCAACTCGGCGCTCTGGAGCTGACTTTGGGCGGCATGTGGATGGCTACAAACGCCGCCCTGTGTTGCCGCCCCTACTCAGAGTGCACTTCAGTGGGGTAAAAAAGCATGGGCACACCATTTGGGTGTCGACGTCAGACGGCCAACCGAGGATAGTGACTCGGCAGACAGTCTGCGGAGCCCCACATGCCCAATACCAATTTACGAACCCAACTAAGGGGCCTAGCGAGTAGGTCGACAAGTCCTCTGGCAGGCCCACGAGTTGCGCGGCTTTCGAGCTGCGCGCTCTGCCTACTCGCGCAATCTCTAAGCCTCGTCGAGGCCCAGCTTTTCGCCAGCACCGAACTTGCGGTGATCACTGCGATCGACGCAAGCGAAGATGCAGGCGAAGCCGTCACTCGACTCGAAGCCCTCGGCATGACCCAAGATGAGGCCGCCCTGGTGCTCGAGATGCCGCTGCGTCGCCGCACCCAGGTCGAACGCCGTGCCCTGTTCGACGAAGCCGAGCGCCTGCGCCAGGCCCTCTAGAGCGGGTTGCTACTCGTTTGCCGCGAGTGTCACCCCAGTGCGGCATGACGGCTGATGGCGCCCACGATGGTGTCCCAGAGTGGTCGGGGCAGGTCGTGACCCATTTCTTTGAGCAGCAACAGTTCGGCATTCGCGATCGCTTCGACCGTCGCCTCACCGCCTGATTGAGCGATCAGCGGATCAGCCTGTCCGTGGATCACCAACGCACGATGCGAGATCTGGCGAAGCGCCTCGGTGCGGTCGCCGGTCTTGGCGATCGCCGCCATCTGAAAGGCAGCGCCTGTGGGATAGAAGCTGCGGTCGAACGCTGCGGCCATTGCCTGGCGCGCCAACACCTCGTCGAACAGCGGGCCGCTGATAATGCGGCCGACTTCGACGCCTCGTTCGATCGATGCCTCGCGTTCGGTTGGCGGCGGCGTCATGAGCGCCGTCATGGCTTCGGGGCTGGCTTGGCCGACAGATTGTGAGCCCGTGGTCGACATGATCGAGATGATGCTCGCGACTCGGTCGGGATGATCAATCGCAGTCTGTTGCGTGATCATGCCGCCCATCGACGCGCCGGCGATGTGTGCCTTGTCGACACCAAGCTCGTCGAGCACGGCGATTGCATCATCGGCCATGTCAGACAACGTGTAGGGAACTTCGGGGATTGGGTTGCCCGACATCGACGCCATCATGATGGCCATGACGTTCGGCGGATCGCCCGCGGTTTTGCTGCTCAAGCCGCAATCGCGATTGTCGAAGCGCACCACATGGTGGCCTTCCGCTGCCAGCTTTTCGCAGAACTCGACCGGCCAGGCGGTCATCTGCGCGGTATAACCCATGATCAGCAGCAATGTGGGATCTGCCGGGTTCCCGAATGTTTCGTACTCGACAGCGACGTCGTTGTTCTTGGCTTGAGGCATCGGAGAATCCTACTTTGCTGCCGCGGTCTTCTTGGCGGCAGTGCGCTTGGTCGACGCGGGCTTCTTGGTCGACAGCTTGATGCCGGCGGCCTCGGCCAGAACGGCGATCTCGGCAACGTGCAGATCGACAAGAACTTCGAGATCAGGAACAAGTTCGCGGCACGCGACCAGGCCGATATCGAGCGTATCAATGTAGCTGTGCACGGTGATGTTGAGACCCATGCCTTCAGCGATGGTCGACACCGGGTAGTAGTTGAGCAACCTGGCACCCGCGAGATACAGCGGCTGGCGCGGACCGGGTACGTTCGAGATCACCACGTTCACGGGCGGGTTTGTGCGATCGGCAAACCGCATGCGGCTCGCCAATTGTGCAGCCTGCACGGCCACCGCGGGGGATGAGAACTGGGCCAGGTCGACCAGCGCCTCGGCTGGCACGAGCTCGAACTGCTCTTTGGCCGCGTCCATGGCTTGATGGCTCAGCTCGACCCGGGTGCGCGGATCGGACACATTGGTCGGCAGTGCCGCCACCAGGCCCGATACCCGGTTGGTCCACTTCTCGGTCTCGTTGCCGGTTCGGATCGAAACCGGCACCATTGCCTGCAACGGTTCGTCGGGCAGCTCATTGTGGCTGACCAGATAGTTGCGGAGCGCTCCCGCGCACATTGCCATCACGACATCGTTGATCGTGCAGCCGAGCGCATTCTTGATGGCCTTGATGTCGTCGAGTGGTACCGAACGAAGCGCCAGCCGTCGATGGGGCGTGATCGACTTGTTGAATGGTGTGCGCGGTGCGGCACCTGCGGGAAGCAGAGTTTGTACGGTCGCTGCGGTCAGCGGGGTGCCATCGGGGAGCGAGTCGAACAGCGACACGCTGCCGGTGTGTGCCGGCGCTTTCGCTGTCTCGAAGTTCAAGAAGCTGGTGGCCCGTCCTGTCAGCTGCTGCATGTCAGTTCCTTGGACGTGGACGAAACACGAGCCGTTCGCGGCCTCGAGGGGTGAATGGCGTCCATTCGCCATCGGGCTGCGCCAGGCGATGAGCGACCAGATAGAGGGTCATTGGATTGCTCGGCAACCCCACATGGCTGCTGACCACCTCGAGGTTTTCGACATCGCCATCTGTGTGGTCGATCGAGCTTCGCCAATTCACCACGCCGTCAGACTTGCTGAAGATCGAGGTCGTCGGCACGGGCGGGGCAATGGGCATCTGAGCCGCATACTCGGGATCGATCGCCTTGATACGAGTGCCACTGGTCGCCTCGAACATCGGCCACACACTGTTCGCTTTGAAGTCGTTGATCGGCGTGTCGAGGGTGACCACCGAGCGAGTATCTTCGGGTGCGAAGCGTGCGACCTCGCGGGCGTAGATGCCGCCCTGGCTGTGCCCGACCAGGCTCACCTTTTGACCGCTCTGAGCACGGACTTCGTGCAGTCGTGCCACCGCGACCTTGACGAGACGATGCAGGCCGAGCACCTCGGCGGCGCCCCAGGGGAACACTTCGAATCCTTGACGGCGCAGGAACCAGCGGAGGATGAAGGTGAACTCGTCGGCGGCACCGAATGGCGGTACGACAATCACCGGGTGCCCGTCGCCCCGAGGTGCGCTGCCCAAGAGGGGGCTGGCGATCAGGCCGGCGAGCGTCTCGAACGGCACACGACTCTCGAGTGCCATGAGGGCCGGGTTCGGTGCCAGCATCGGCGTCGCTTCCACAAACCGAATCATAATGTCAGCGACTGACATTAGTCAACTGCTGACATTGCAGGGGCGTTCGGCACATGGCCTTGAACAGCCCTATCGTGACGAGTTGTCGTCGCTGCAACAGGAGTTCTCGTGAAAGAAACCGGCTTTGTTCTCGAGGCGCACGATGGCGAATCGATTGCCTGCTACCGCTGGTTCAGCAACGATGGCACCCCACCAAAGGCTGTTGTCCAGATTGCACACGGCGCCAGCGAACACGCCATGCGTTACAAGCGCGTCGCCGAGGCGCTGGTCACCGCCGGCTACGAAGTCTTCGCCAATGACCATCGTGCCCACGGCCGCACCGCTGCAGAGTTTGGCCAGTTCGGTGTGGCCCGCCCCGGCGGCTGGCATGCGATCGTCGAAGACGTACGAAGCCTGAACGAACACATCCAGAGCGAACTGCCCGATGTTCCGATCGTCTTGTTCGGCCACAGCATGGGGTCGATGATCGCCCAGCGGTATTTGCAGAAGTGGGGCGATGGGCTGAGTGCACTGGTGCTCTCGGGCACAACCGGGGGTCGTGGACTCGACCAAGAAACGCTCGACATGATTGTTGCCGTCGGCGCAGGTGACGATGCCGATCAGCCATCACAAACCTTCGCCGCAAGGTTCGCGGGCTTCAACGAACCATTTGCCAGCGACGACGCAACCGGTTTCGAATGGCTCAGCCGTGACGCCGCTGAGGTGCAGCTCTACGTCGACGACCCGTGGTGCGGCGAACCACTGTCGAACGGCTACGTCGCCGACATGCTCAGCGCGACCTCGACGATGTGGCGTCCCGAGTCGGAACAAGCCATCCGCAAAGACCTGCCGATCTACGTGATGGGTGGCGATAACGACCCAGTGGGTGGTGAGAATGTGAGCTCGGTACGCGAGTTGGTCGCTCGCTATCGAGACCTCGGCGCTGGTCCGATCACACTCAAGCTCTACGAAAACGGTCGCCACGAGATGCGCAACGAACTCAACCGCAACGAAGTCGAAGCCGACCTCGTCGCCTGGATTGACAGCACCCTCGGCTGACCTGGGTCTAGGTCAGGCTGGGTCTAGGTCAGGCTGGGTCTAGGTCAGGCTGGGGCGGCCAGGGAATGCGGCACCGAGCAACGACGGCACACGAAATGGTTTCCATCGCTCAGGATCGCAACGAACCCGGTCGCCGATCACGAACATGACGGCCGGGTCGATACCCAGCGTGAGGTGGGTGCTGCGCACTTCGATGTTTTCGTGCCGCGGCGTTCGGTCGTCGATGAGGGAGCGGGACCAGGAGACGATTCGGTCGTTCTTCGAATAGATCGACGTCGTCGGCACCGCCAGTGATGGAAGTCGATTGCCGTCGTTGAGCGGACTTCCCAATGTGATGACCGAACGCACATGGTTTGGCGCGAACTCAGCCAGCCGATGTGCGTAGAGGCCGCCCAGACTCCAACCGACGATTGCGATCGGCTCGTCATGACGTTCGACCAGATCGAAGAACCGCGATCGCAGCGCGTCGCTCAGCTCGGGGCTCGGCCGGTTGGTGCCAAGGTTCCAGCGGTGCACCCGGTGGCCCTGCGACGCAAGCGCACCCCGGATCGCCAGGGTTGAACCATCGCCCGCGGCAAGACCCGGCAACACAAGAACTCGAACTCGCTCGAACACAATGACTCCCACTCGGTCGCCGTTCGGCCACCGTATCGCCCACAGCAACGGCACTCGCCTCTCAGATGGCGACGTGCAAGCTGACTTCTTCGGTGCGATCAGGCGGCAGACCATAGGCAGTAATGACGTCGGTCGAGTTTCGCACCATGGTGCGATACAGCCGCTCTCGCCAGGTCGCCATTCCCGACATGCCGGTCGGCTGCACGCTGTCTTTGCCGACGAAGTACACGGTGTGTTTGGGATCGATGGCCACGCCGGGTGTCCATCCTTCGTGAAGATCCCGGTCGAGATCGGGCTGATCCATGAAGCCGTAATACATCTCGACAGCGTGGAAGCCCATGTCGAAATCGGTCTGCCGGATTCGCGCCGCCCGGGGCACGCGAGGTCGACGTTCGATGACCAACGACACCACGATCACATTCTTGTGCAACACCTGATGATTGCGAAGATCTTGCACCAGCACCGGCGGCGTGGTGCGGCTCGATCGCACGAGATACACACCGGTACCCGGTACTCGATCGACCGGGTGTTCGCGGAGCGATTCGACGAATTGGCGCAGTGGCAGCCCCGACCCGCTGAGTTGATTGGCGGTCAGATTGCGACCGCGATGCCAGGTGGTCAGCACCAGAAACATTGCGCTGGCGATGAGCAGCGGGAACCAACCACCTTCGGGAATCTTGAACAGGTTCGCCCCGAGGAATGCGCCATCGACGATGACGAGGGGCACACCAAGTGCCACCATGGCCCCGATTGACCACTTCCATCGGCGTCGGGCAAGCGCCAGAACCAGACCGGTCGTGATGAGCATGGTCATCGTCACGGCAACGCCATAGGCGGCAGCAAGCGCCGAGGACGACCGGAACCACAACACCAACAAGATGCACGCCACCATGAGCGTCCAGTTCATCGCCGGCACATAGACCTGGCCCTCGCTCGTTGCCGAGGTGTGGGTCACCTGCATGCGGGGCAGATAGTCGAGCTGGATGGCCTGCGACGTGAGTGAGAACACGCCGGTGATCAATGCCTGCGACGCGATCACCGTGGCGATGGTGGCCAGGATGGTCATCGGCACCAGAAGCGACGTCGGTGCCATGCGGAAGAAGGGGTTGTCGATGGCGTCGGGCTCGCTGATCAACAACGCGGTTTGTCCGAGATAGTTCACGGTCAACGCAGGGAACACGAGCGCAAACCAGCCGAGGCGTATGGGGCTGGCGCCGAAGTGTCCGAGGTCGGCGTAGAGCGCTTCGCCGCCGGTGACGACCAGGAATACCGAGCCGAGAACGAGGAATCCTTCGAAACCATTGTCGATGAAGAACTGCACGGCGAAGGTGGGGCTGAGCCCTCGAAGCACCGCTGGCTCCTTGGCGATCTGCACGGCCCCCAGCACAGCGAGGGTGGCGAACCAGCAGATCATGATCGGCCCGAAGACTCGCCCAACCGATCCGGTGCCGCGATGCTGCACCGCGAACAGTCCAATCAGAATGACGACAGCGATCGGCACAACAAACGACGTGAGAGCTGGCGACGCCAACTCGGCGCCTTCGACTGCGCTGAGCACCGAGATAGCGGGCGTGATCATGCCGTCGCCATACAGCAGTGCGGTACCGAAGAGACCAAAGGCCATGAGCAGGCCGACCGACCGACGCCCGCCAGGGCCGACTTCAGACCTGTCGGCCAGCACGGCGAGACTCAGAATGCCGCCCTCGCCGTCGTTGTCGGCGCGCAATACGAACACCAGATACTTGATGGTGACCACAATGATGAGCGACCAGAAAATCATCGAAGCGATTCCGAGCGCATTCGCCTCGTCGACGGCGACGCCATCGGACTCGAACGCTTCGCGGAACGCATAAAGCGGACTGGTACCGATGTCGCCGAACACCACACCAAGCGCCGCTACGGCCGCGGCTGGTCGCAGGCTGGCACCGTGGGTTGGTTTCGTTGACGAAGCTGCGCCGGTCATCGGCGTTGTTCCTCTCGCGTTGTCGGACAGCTGATCGAGTGACCGACTAGCCGGTGAGTTCGGTCCAGAGTTGCTCGATGGAACGCCGCAGCACGCCCAGGTCGGCGTTGTTGGACACGACGTGGTCGGCGATGGCTCGCCGTTCGACATCGCTGGCCTGCGATGCCATTCGTGCCTCGGCATCTTCACGCGTGAGCCCGCGTCCGAGAAGTCGGGTGATCCGCACGTCGGTCGGCGCTTCGACCACGATCACCTGTTCATAGGCGTGGGAGATTCCCTGACCCAGCGTGCTCTCAGCCAACACCGCCATGTCGAGAACGACGATGGCGTTGGGACCCGCGCGCGCCAGGTCGGTGAGTTGCTCATCGAGCAATGCGTTGATCGCAGGATGGCTGATCTCATTGAGCGCGGTAAGCGCGTCGGCATCGCCGAACACCAAACCTGCGAGCGTCCGGCGATCGATAGCTCCATCGTCGGCACGCACCGACTCGCCGAATCGTTCGACGACAGCGTCGACGGCGGACCCGCCGGCAGCGATGACCTGTCGGCCGAGGCCATCGACATCGATGATGGTGGCGCCATGATCAGCAAGCATCGCAGCAGCCGTGCTCTTGCCGACCCCGATACCGCCGGTGAGACCGATCACCTGCATTGAACTACGCCTTCCATATTCGGTGCATTTACTTTTGGTACTTTTGGCTCAGTTGAAGGTCTAGAATTTCGGAGTATGTGTAGGCCGAACCAATCTTTCCGCCGGCCTCAAAATCATCCGTACTATCTCCGATCAAGATAGAGGGACGAGACGTTAGGCGCGCCATGGATTGTTGGTGCCCTCGTTTCGCTGGCCCTAGCGATGTTGACATTGCTCATCGGCGAACGCTGCGGCCGCCGTTTCCTCCCACTGGCGATGTTGTTGAAGTTGGCCTTGCTCTTCCCCGACCAGGTACCCAGTCGGCTCTCGATTGCATTGCGCGCAGCAAGCCCCAAACGTTTGGCTCGGAAACTGGCGTCACAAGACGCTGCCGAAGCACAGGCCGCCGGACAGGTCCTGGCATTGGTGAGCACCCTTTCGGCGCACGATCGATTGACCCGCGGCCACAGCGAACGCGTTCGCGCCGTTTCGATGCTGATCGCCGACGAATTGGGCATTGTCGGCCAAGCTCGAATGGGCAGCGCTGCTGCACGACGTCGGCAAGATTCATGTGTCGCCGGCCATCTTGAACAAACGCGGCAAGCCCAATGACGCCGAGTGGGCCGAACTCCGCAAACACCCGGGCGACGGCGCACCCCTGGCCGGTGAACTCGCCGAGTGGTGGGCGACTGGGTACACGCCATCGACCAACACCACGAGAAGTTCGATGGCACCGGATATCCCGTTGGGCTTCATGGCGAAGAAATCACCCAGGCCGCTCGCATCGTCTCGGCCGCCGATGCGTTCGAGGTCATGACCGCCGTTCGTTCCTACAAATCTGCCATGTCGGTTGCCGACGCCCGAACCGAACTCGCCGCCTGCCAGGACACACACTTCGACCCTGTCATCGTGCGAGCCTTTGCGAACGTTTCAATCGCCAGATTGCACCGAGCATTGGGGCCTGCGTCATGGGCGCTGTCGCTTCCGTTCCGAGGTGTAGCGACCCAGGCAATCCGGGGCGCAAGTGCGCTCATTGGAGGATCAGCGCCATCGGCGCTCGCTGGTTTGACGGCCGTATTCCTCATGTCAGTTGCCACCACGTCGATGGCCTACGCCAGAAACAACGGCGCTACCGATGCGGGCGACGCCAACAGCAATGAAGCTAGCGATGAAAGCACGACCGAAACGGCATCGCTCGATCTGGCGGGCATCGATCTCACCTCGCTCACCAATGACGAACTCACCGCCGTTGCCAATCTGCTCGGCATCGACGTCGCAACTCTTCTCGGCGACAATCTGGTCTCGTCTGCCGGCCGAGTTCTGCCCAACCTCACCGGCGAAACTCTCGCAACGGTCACCTCGCTACTCGAGGACGCGGGTGTGAAGCTACCTGTTGTCGATACGACGCTCGAAACCGTAGGCACGGTCGCCGACGCCACGTTCGACACCGTTGACGGCGTTACCAACACCGTGACCGACACGGTCAACACCCTGACTGACACCGCGGCCGAGACCGTCGACGGGTTGGTCCCCGTCCCTGAAGTTGTCGACGCTGTCAGCGACTTGGTCGACATCCCGCTGCTGGCCGGAGTCACAGGCGGCAATGGTGGCGAGACCAAGCCAGAACCAACCACCCAGGTAGTACCGACCAAGATACCCATCGTCGGCGACGTCGTCGATGACGTCGTTGGTGGACTGCTCAACGGCCTCGGCGGATCGGCAACCCCGAGTCCAACGGCGCCACCCAGCCCAACCACAGCACCCAGCCCTACCACGGCACCGACGCCCGCCCCTACGGCGGTCGCTCAGGCGACCCCAGCCCCGATCATCCCCCGGTCGACGACATCGTCGACGAGATCCCACTCCCATTGGGCCCCGGTGGCTTGTTGGGCGGCTGACGCCTCACGTCGGTGCACTGTGTCACAGCGAAGGTTCCTATCTCGTCGAGAGGGCCTATGAGCAATTCACCATCCACCGACCTCGTCCGACACTGTCATGAGCTGCGGGCCCTCCATCGCCCCGGCGATCCTCTCGTCTTGCCCAACGTCTGGGACGTCACATCAGCCCGTGCCGTCGTCGACGCCGGTTACGGGCTGGCGCCCGACGACATCGTGCGGCGGCTTGTCGCCATTGGAGCTGCCGGCGCCAACATCGAAGACACCGATTACCAAGCCGGCGGACTCCGATCGATCGACGACCAGGTCGAACTGCTTGGCGCCGTGCGCAGTGCCGCTGATTCAATGGGGATCCCGGTGGTGATCAACGCCCGAGTCGACTCCTTTGTCGCTGATCGCGGCCGCAATGCCGGGGCCAACCTCGCCGATGCCGTCGAACGATCTAACGCCTACCTGGCCGCTGGCGCCGACTGCGTGTACCCAATCTTCCTTAGTGATCCAACAGCTCGCGACACGTTCATCGCCGACGTCGACGGTGCCGTCAATCTGGTCACGCGACCTGGCGCTATGTCGATTGATGAACTGGCAGCCGCTGGAGTCGCACGCGTCAGTTACGGGCCGACACTGCACATGGCGGCCATGGCCGCGCTGCGTGACGCTCTTGCTGCTATCCGATCTGCCGAGATGTCGCCATGAGGCTCTTCGTCGCTGGTGGAAGCGGTGTGATGGGCGTACGCCTACTACCGCTGCTCGTGGCCGCCGGGCACGACGTAGTCGCCATGACCGCGATGGTTTGATTGCGGCGGTGGCGGCGGCGGCGCGCCCAGATGCGATCATCTACCAACTGACCGATCTGCCCGATAACAGCGCCGAACGTGCTCGTGGTCTTGAGGGCAACGCCCGCATCCGAAAAGAAGGCACCGACCATCTGCTCGCTGCGGCCCGTGCTGCCGGTGTCGACCGTGTCGTTTCGCAAAGCATCGCACCGTCGAGGCCCTCACCCTCGCACCCGGCATCTACACCGTTACCGACGACGGCATCGTGGCTACCATCGGCGAGTGAGCACACAGCAGGTGACCATCGCCATCATGGCCGTCTCGGCCATCGCCGCCATCGTCATGATCGCCACCGACATCAACACCCTGCTGATCATCGCCGTGTGGTGTGTGCCATTCTTCGCTCTCGCTCGACTCGGCACCAGAGGCACATCAACCAAGGGCTGAAGTTCAACAGGGCGCGCAAAAGCGCGCAAGTGGGACAACGCGAATACTGCAATCTGTTCTCGCGCTGCGCTGCTCAGAACAGCTCGGAGTCATCTGACTCGTCAGGACCGTAGAGGATTCAGCTCGCGCAGCGTTTCGGCGAGGGACGAGCCGAAAGGCGTACTACTCGGGGTTCGACGCCGGGGCGGTGGTGGTCGGTCTCGCCACGGGCTTAGAGATTGCGCGAGTAGGCAGAGCGCGAAGCTCGAAAGCCGCGCAACTCGTGGGCCTGCCAGAGGACTTGTCGACCTACTCGCTAGGCCCCTTAGGCCAGGGGCTCGTTGCCGCGCTACCGGCTATTTCCCCGAGGTAATGCTCAGACGGTCGTCAGAGAAGCCGGCTCGATCCAACCCTGATCGACAAGTTGCTTCCAAGCAGCCCCGACGTGATCGTCGGTGAAGAGCCGACTCTTACGATCGTTCCACGAACGCACGCATTCGGCCGCAGCTTGAGCGGTGTCAACGTCGGGGAGGCGAGTCGCACACCAATGCACGGTTGCGAGCAATTCGAGCCCGTATGCAGATTCGAATCCCGCGGCCAAGGACATAGCGCGTTCCATTCGACGCACAAGCGCTGGATCGTCGAATCCTTCAATCGCCTGGGCTGCCTCATCGGCTGCACCAGGAAGCACGGTGATGGGTTCCGCCTCGGCCACTCGTTGGCTTCTGTCGCCGTAGCCCGCGAGATGATGCCCCTCGAGCTTGATCAGCACATAGCGAAGGTTGTCTGCTCATCGCTGGGCTCTGTGCCGCAATCCCCACGAAGGCGGCCCACGGCACCGTCCCGTGAACCAGGAACTCGGCCATTCGCCGTTCCTTGCGATCAGGCTTCTGTGGGGTGTCGCTAAACCAGCGACTGTCCATCAGTTCCCAATCAACGAAGCGGTCGATGTCTGTTACATCGTTTCCGAAGTGAGCGAATGTCAACGACGCGTTCCGATCGGTGAATACGAACGGAAGCGGAGCCTGGACAATCGTGTCCACACTCGTGACCAAGTACACGATTTCGCTCTGGCCGTTTGCGTAGGTCGACACCCCACCCTTGTGGATCGCATACAGCATCGGTGACCGAGCCGCAAAGTAGAACGGCACATAGTCTGCGACTACACCGCCGGGGGCCAGCGGCACCGCCTGTTCTTGACGCCGATCTTTGATGTGCCGGTGCGCTACCTCGACGAATGAGGTTCGGCTCGTTGCGACATCGTTGTCTGAGCGAAGGCCTGTGGAAGCAACCGACGCGAGGTTGTCGACATGGGTGAAGTGGAACAACAGCCCGCGCTGCGGCGTTGTCATCGACCAGGCCAACTTGTGGCCGTCATCATGGACAAGTGGGCCCTAACCACGCTCGACCTCGATGCCATGCGTCGTGACTGTAGTCGACTGAGACCGTCGGTCCGGTAGCGGGAGCATCAGCCAAATCAACCAACGCCACTTTGCGTAACGTTTTCGATCGTCGTGGCATACAAGAGGTATGTGGTCGGACCCGGAGGCAACAGACGCGGAGCTTCTTGCGTCGGCTGATGTCTCCGGCACCGCGTTCGCTCAGCTCTATGCGCGCCACGTCGACGATGTGTTGCGGTACTTCATGCGCCGCACCGGCTGCGCCCAGACCTCGGCCGACCTGACATCAGAAACGTTTGCCGCCGCGCTGACGTCACGGCGGCGGTTCCGGGACATTGGCGCCCCTGGCCGGGCTTGGTTGTTCAAGATCGCCGAGCGTCAGCTCTATCACTACATCCGTCGAGAGAAGGTGTCGCAGCGGGCCCGGCAGCGGATCGGCATGCAACCAATCGTGTTGGACGACGACCGTCTCGAGGAGGTCGAGCGGCTCGCCGACTATGCGGCTATCGCCGACAATGTTCGCGATGCCGTGGCCGACCTGCCCGCCGCCCAAGCCGCAGCGCTGCGGCTTCGAGTCGCGGACGGGCTGGCCTATCGCGAGGTTGCCGATCAGTTGGGCTGCACCGAAGGCGCCGCCCGGGTGCGGGTGTCGCGAGCGCTGACGAACTTGGCGGACCAGTTGGGAGAACTGCGATGACCAACCAACCAACACCCAACCAACCAACATGCAAGGAGGAGCTGTGGCGCGACTTGGAACAAGGTGCAGCAGTCCTCGATCGTCGCCGACGGCGGAACCGGGCACTGACCGTGGTCGCGGCGGCCGCGGTTGCAGTAGTGGCGATGCTCGCCCTCGTCCCGCTACCTGGCAGCAGCGACGAGCAGTTCGACCTCACAACCAAACCGCTGCCGACACCCACCACATCAACGCCTGGTCAGCCGGCGGCGCCCACGCCGACTCCGGAACCTCAGCCACTCGGTTCGCCGTCGTTTATCGCCGACGGCACCGCGGTCTATGACCTGCGGCTCAGCGACGGAGGTCGTTTTCGATTGTCATTGCCCGAGCGACTCGCCGGTGACTTCACCGTGACTGAACCGTCCCCGGGTGCGCCAGTGCTGGTCCAAGGCGCCACCGCCGATATCGAGGTCTCGTTCGGCTACTGCGAAGGCCGGGGCGCACTCGACGCCAACCCGCTCGGATCCACCGTCGCCATCGGCGACGGGTCCGCACGGGTGTGTCGGGCCGACGAGCTGATCGTGATGGATGTCGATGCAGCGGACCTGACCCCGAGCGATGCCGAGCACCTCGATCTGCGGCCGATCGCATTCGGTCCGCGCTACGGGCTGGCCCGTAGCGCGATCTCGCCCGAGACCACCTCGTGTGGAAACTGCGTACCAACCGGTCCGATGGTCTTCACCGACGAAAACGTCGTGGTCAACTCGACTGGTCCTTCGAAGGTGACGGCCGTCGATCTCGACACGCTCGAAGAACGCTGGACGTTCGACTCAGGCCGCACTGGCACCTTCCTCTATGGCGGCGAGGGCGGCGTGTTCGTCGGAGTCGATGGCGTGCTCTTCACCAAACTCGATACGGCAACCGGCGCTCAGCTGTGGCAGATCCCGCTCGATGCAACCGATGGCAACTTCGGTCTGTCAGGACATGGCGATGGCGTCTGGCTCCTCCGTTCATCCGACGTCGATGAGGGACAACACTGGCCGCCGATGATCCGGCGCATCGATATCGAGTCGGGCGAGGTGGTGTGGGCGGTCGGCGGCTACAAGGGAACCGACTGGCAGCCAAGTCGCCCAGCCGTGATCGACGATGCCGTGGTGTTGGCAGGCATCACCGACACGTTCGCCGACGGAGACGGCCCACTGATCGGCGGCTTCGTCCGAGCATTCGATATCGATACCGGCGAAACCCTGTGGACCAGCGACCTCGAGATCGCTGCTCCCGCCTTCATCGCCGATGCTCTCGAAGTACTCGACTTCGAGACGGGGCGAGCGCTGCTGGTCCGAACGCCGGACCGTGAACTCTTGCGCCTCGATCCGAGCGACGGCTCGGTGATCTGGCGCGTCGATTCGGTGCAGGTGACGCGTATCGACGGCACCGATTTCGCTGCAGACGGCACGTTGGAGATCGATGCCCGGCTACCGATCGGGCGGGTGCTGATTGATCCGCTCACTGGCGGTCTGGTGCCGTCGCTCGAAGATCTTTCGCTTCCTTCAACAAGCCCCTCTGACTTTGACTGCATGTTCACGTTGCCCATTCCGGCGTTCATGCCACCCGAACCCTGGCCTGCTTCCCCGAGCCAAGATCCACAAAGGACTGGCATGCCTGGGCTTCGTCATTGGTATGGC
Source organism: Acidimicrobiales bacterium (assembly GCA_041688925.1). GTDB lineage: Bacteria > Actinomycetota > Acidimicrobiia > Acidimicrobiales > UBA10347 > UBA10347. Next base: position 15,695 of record JBDNHG010000705.1, read on the forward strand.
ACCGACGACCTGTGGACGGTCATCGACCTTGACCCTGATGCCCGGACGCAAGGAATGAAGAGTGTGTGGTGGAGCGTCAACTTCCCCGGTGGCTCGTTCGAAGAAATGCCCGAGCTGCGAGTCGTCTACCAGCGACTCGACGGTGATGGCGAAACGATCGTGTACGAAGCGCCGGGCACCAATGCCTCCACGCCCGAAGATCATTCATTGATGATCAATGGCGCAGAGCCGACAACGCCCGGATGTTGGCAGGCGACCGGGACCTACAAGCGAGCCCAGTTGAGCATCATCTTCGAAGTCGAGTGATCAGCCGCTCAGCTGGCGATCAGTGCGTCGACTTCGGCTCGGTCGGCGGCGGTCAATGCCCAACCTGCAGCGGCGACGTTGGCTTCGATCTGCTCTGGCTTGGTCGCGCCGGCGATTACCGAGGCGACCAGTGGGTGCGACGTGTGCCAGCTGATGGCGAGATCGAGCAGGGTGTGGTCGCGAGCCTCGGCCCACATGATGAGTCGTTC
>JBDNHG010000706.1:0-2170 GCA_041688925.1 Acidimicrobiales bacterium
ATGGCCGAGAACTGCTCGCACAATCTCCACAATCTGTACCCGCTGCGAGGTGCCAAGGTTCGCGATGCGCTCGCCTGGAGCAAGTATCTGCACGAAGCGCTGGTCATGTGGGGCGACGACACCGACACGATGTTTGCCAGCCATCACTGGCCTCGTTTCGGTCAAGACGATGTGCGGGCCTTCCTCGGCCTGCAGCGCGATGTGTACCGGTGGATGCACGATCAGACACTGCGGCTTGCCAACCAGGGACTCACGCCCGACGACATTGCCGACCAGTTGCGTATGCCGGGGGCCTACGCCCATCAATCCCATGTGCAGGGCTACTACGGCACGGTTTCGCACAATGTGCGGTCGGTATATGACCGCTACCTGGGCTGGTACGACGGCAACCCCGCCAAGTTGCACCCGCATCCTCCGGTCGAAGCGGGCAAGCGGTATGTCGACATGGTGGGCGGCCCCGAGGCCGTGGTGGCGGGTGCGCAGCGGGCCTTCGACGAGGGCGACTACCGGTGGGTCGTGCAGGTGCTCAACCATCTGATCTTTGTCGACCCAGCCAATCGTGCTGCGCGCATGTTGTCGGCCGACGCCATGGAACAACTCGGCTATCAGGCCGAGTCGGCCACGTGGCGCAACGCGTACTTGAGTGCCGCCCACGAGCTGCGCCACGGGTCCTACAACCTTGGCCAAGTGCGGGCGCCAGGGGTCGCTGCGGCGATGACGGGTGATCAGCTGATCGACATGTTGGGCGTGCGATTCGACCCCGACAAGTTCCGCGACTCCGCTTCGATCGTTGTGACGATCAGCGATCGCGACGAAACGCACTTGATCGGCGTCGCCAACAAGACAATTCATCACTATGACGCTCCAACCGACGCTCAGATCGAGGCCGCTGATGTCGCCGTCGAAGCTACACATGCCGCCGTCGTGCAGATCGGCTACGACTCGCCCACATTGCCGGCACTGTTGGATGATCGTTCGATTTCGATAGTTGCCGGCGATGCGGCCGTGTTCAAAGCGTTTGTCGCCGCACTCGATGCGAATACGATGGCGACGGTCATCGAACCCTGAACCCCAACCCCTGAACCCCAGCGCAGGTTGCGCTTGTTCACTCGCTGACCGTCTCGAAGACCTGCATTCTGGTTGCGGCCGAGGCAAGAGACCGAATGGCTTTCACGAAGTTGATCGACTCGGGCAGCTCGAAATGTCGATCGAGGTCGGCCCGGGTATCCCAGTTCTCGAGGAAGACGAAGCGGAGCTTGTTCTCGACATCTCGGTGCACCGAGTGCAGCAGGCAACCGGGCTCATCTCGGGATCGGCGAACATGAGTCAGGCACAGCGCTTCTATTTCAGCGTCGGTCTCGGCGGTGGCGGTGGCGGTGACGGAACCGGTGACGATGATCATGGCTGTTTGCTCGTTTTCGTGAGGTGAATGCGTCCGCTGAGGGCGTAGTGGTCGGAGACGAAGAAGTGCCTGTCATCATGTTCGACCGGGTCACGGTGAACCACGACGTCTGAGACGCAAACGCCTGGGCTGGCGAACCAGCGGGTGAAGTAGGCGCTGAACTCGGGCATGTCTTGACGGAAGCGGTTGCGGCGGCTGTCCCAGGTCGCATGGGGCGGCTTGTCGCCGGTGAAGCCCAGGTTGGTCAACGCGTCAGTTTCGTCCAACCGCATGTTGGTATCGCCAACGATGACCAGAGGCAGCGTCGGGCTGGCCTCGATCACCTTGCTTATATTCATCAGCCGGTCGGGCGCTGCGCCTTTTCCGGCGGGAAGGTGCACGTTGGCGACAGTGAGATCGAGATCGACGAATGTCGTCAGGATCGCACAGCCGCCAACGGTTGCTATTGCCAGTTCAGTTGTGGCCAGCTCGTTGCGCACCAGCGTCGCCAGGTTTCCGCTATGGCTCTTTGGGTTGGCGGGAACCATCGAGTGTGTCTCGACGAACGGCACCAGGCCGGGTAGCTCTTGGTAACACACGACGTCGGGAGCGAGCCCGAGCACCTGTTCACGCACGACAGCTTCAGTGTTGCTGACTTCCCAGAACAACGGCGCTGATGCCGGCCGTTCGAGCATCGCCAGGTTCCAAGAGAAGAAGCTCAGCTCAGGTGCAGGCACCAGCCAACTCTATGAGATTGCGCGAGTAGGCAGAGCGCGAAGCTCGAAAGCC
>JBDNHG010000707.1:0-4948 GCA_041688925.1 Acidimicrobiales bacterium
AAGAAGACGAAGAACAGGATCAAGTCTTGGGCGACGAACGTGCCGATCATGCCGGTCTCGAGCACGAGGATCAAGGTGAGGAACGCCTTGGGGTTGTGCGGTTCAGGGAAGTGCCCAAACGAGTAGATGATGCACAACGGCACCACGCCCAGCGTCAGAATCAGCAGCGGCAGTGACATGCCGTCGAGGCCGACGATGAATCGGCTGTTGATGACGTTGATCCACTCTTTGTCGACCACGAACTGCAGGTTGCCTGCATCGCCATAGTCGAAGTTGAACAACAGCAGCGCACCGAGCACAGCGGCAACCAAACTGGTGCCGAGAGCGATCAGCTTGTGCGCCGACTCTTCTTCCTTCGGCAGAGCCATCATCACCACGGCCCCGACCAGCGGGATAAAGGTAACGAGGGCCAAGCCCCAGTCGTCGAGAAATGCTTCCATGAATATCTAGACCCTCAGAGAACGATGATGAGCAGGCCAGCAAGCAGGGCTGCGCCTGCGAACATGACGGTTGCGTACTGTTGAACTTGGCCGGTGGACCAGCGGCCAAGTTCGCCACCGGCGCCTTGTGATCCGCGTCCGGCAGCATTGACGGAACCGTCAATGAGACCTTGGTCGATGTATTTGTACAAAGCGTCGGCAGTCTTGACCGAGTTCTTGCCAACTTCATCGACAGCTCCGTCGATGATGTTCTCGTGTACCCAGTTGGCGGCGTACGCGAGTGGCCGTTTCACGAACGATGCAACGCCTGTACCGGTGCGCAGCGCCAATGCCACGATCGTGAACACGGTTGCTCCGAGCACGAGGCCCCAGATGAGCGAAGGCCAGAAGTCTTGATCGAGGCCGTTGTCGAGTGAGAAACCGAGCGTCAGACCAGCAGCGGCACCGAATATCGTGCCCATTGCGGTTGCGCCCGCGGCCCCGACCGGTGTGCCACCGTCGTAGATGTGGTCGAGGTAGTACCGGTTCTTGAGCATCGTGTGGCCTGCCTTGAGCAGCCCGAAACGTTCGGTGGGGCCATTGACCATCTCGGTCGCAGCCGGGCTCTGCTGGTTGACCTTGACGAAGTAGTACCAGTAGGCAACCGCAACGCCGGTGGCCACGACAATAGTCGAGGCGATTGCCAACGACCAGCTTGGGTCGGCGTGGCTTATTACCGGGAAGTACCCGCCTGCATTCGAAGGTTCGACGAAATGGCCGAACCGTTCAGTGAGCCCTTCGGGCAAACCAAGGAAACCAGGAGGCAGGTTGAAGAATCCGAAGATCACGGCCAGGAAGGCGAGGATGCGCAGTGGCCACAGAATGCGTGGCCCCGATTCCTGCGGGTCGCCATGGTGGGCGTGCTCGTCATGGACATCATGCGCGTCGACTGCTGCGTGGTCGTGGTCGTCAGCGTGTTCGTCGTCGTGCCCGCCTCGGAACTCGCCGAAGAAGGTGAGGTACAGGACTCGGGTCATGTAGGCGGCGGTCATGGCGGCCGTGATCATGCCCATGACGAGCATGATTGTGTAGGCACCGTTCGAATGGCTCTTGCCTTCGAAGAATCCCCAACCGCCAGTACCGACCAAGATCTCGTCCTTTGACCAGAAGCCGGCGAGCGGAGGAAGACCGGCAAGGGCGATCGAGCCGATGAGGAACGTCTTGTAGGTAGTCGGCATGAACTTGCGCATGCCGCCCATGTCCTTCTTCATGTCGAAGCTGTGCACCGCGTGGCTGACCGAACCCGCACCAAGAAACAGGCAGGCCTTGAAGAAGGCGTGGGTGGTCAGGTGGAACACGGCTGCGGTCCAGGCACCAACACCGAGCGCCAGGGTCATGTAACCCAGCTGGCTGATGGTCGAGTAGGCCAGCACCTTTTTGATGTCGTCTTGCACAAAGGCCAGCGAGGCGCCGACCAGCGTGGTGACTCCGCCAATTATCGCAAGAGCGTTGATGCTCGAACCGCCGATCGACAGTCCGTGGAAGAACACGCCATAGAGGCGGGCGATCAAGTAGACGCCGGCGACAACCATCGTTGCGGCGTGGATCAGTGCCGAGACGGGTGTTGGCCCAGCCATGGCGTCGGGCAGCCAGGTGTGCAGGAAGAACTGGCCCGACTTCGACATCACCGCAGCGAGCAAACAGAGCGAAGCGATCAGCAGCAGGGTGTGGCTCGTGGTGCCGTCGATGGCGCCCTGGTTGATATCGATGATGCTCCACTTCTCGCCCGAGGCGAAGAACAGGATGATCATGCCGATGAGCAAGCCAATGTCACCAACGCGGTTGGTCAAGAACGCCTTGAGCGCAGCGTCAGAGTTGTCTTGGTCTTCCCACCAGTGGCCAATCAGGGCGAACGAACAGACGCCCACGATCTCCCAGCCAACAATCATCTGCAACACGTTCGCGCTGGTGACGAAGAACAACATGGCGCCGGTGAACAGTGACAAGAAGCCGAAGAAATGGGTGTAGCGGCGGTCGCCAGCCACATAGTCGGTGCTGTAGACATGCACGAGCAGCGATACCAGCGTGACCACAACAAGCAGGGCGACCGTGAGGCCGTCGACCATGGTGCCGACGGTGAAGTCGATGCCGCCGTTCGACCACCAGGTGCGCTCGGACACAACGGCGACGGCTGATGCGCCTCCGTGGCCTTCGCCTTCGGCTTCGGCTTCGGTAAAGGCGCTCAGTGCAGAAGCAGACTCGCCCTCGGTCGAACCAACGGAGGGATCGATGGCAAACGCACCCTCGTCGCCATGATCGGCATCCGCGTCATCATGATGAATCTCGATGTAGTCGCAGGTCTCGGGTGTGCAATCTGCAGCCTCGTTGACCTGGCCGATCCATTGACCCGCCGTGAGCAGCGCCAGCACGAAGCAAACACCGACCGCGGCGATGCCGACCTCGCTGCCGCCACGCGGCATTCGTTTGCCGAAGCTGAGAATGATGGCGAACGACGCCGCCATGATGGCGGGGATGATCCACACATTTTCGAGGAAGAAGCCACCGGCTTGGACCGCGGCGCCACCGGCCTCGGTGGCCAGGAAAGTACTCATGTGATCAGCCCTTCAAGAGGTCGATCTGATGGAGATCGATGCTCTTGGAGTTGCGGTAGATGGTCAGAACAAGCGCGAGACCGACGCCGACTTCGGCAGCGGCCACGGCAATGATGAACAGTGCGAAAACCTCGGCAGGAATGGCGCCGCCGTTGAAGGCGCCAAATGCAACCAGGTTGATGTTCACCGAGTTGAGGATCAGTTCGATCGACATCAGCACGAGAACAGCGTTGCGTCGAGCGAGCACGCCATAGACGCCAATACAGAACAAGATCGACGAGAGGACCAGGAATTGGACGAGGTACACGGGTGCAGTCCTACTCTTTCCGGGCCACGACGATGGCGCCAATGAGGGCGGCGAGCAACAATACCGAGATTGCCTCGAACGCCACGATGTAGGTGCTGAAGATCGAGTCAGAGACCAATTCGACCGTTGTGGGTGCCCGGTCGACAGCGTCGATTTCGAGAGCGCCATCGCCCCACGGGGCTTTGGCATAGTCGACGACCGCATAGGCCATGACCACCAACAGCAAGACGGCGGTGAGCACCGCAGGAGCAACGTTGTTGTGGGTCAAACCATCCTCGGAGCCGACCTTGGCGCGGGTCAACATGATGCCGAACAAGAAGAGCACGATGACAGCGCCGATATAGACCAGCACCTGGGTGACACCAACGAACTCGGCGCCGAGCAGGATAAATTGGGCAGCGACGCCGGCCAACACGACGACCAGGTAGAGGGCGGCATGCACGATGTTGCTGGTCGAAACAACCCGCAACGCTGCGATCACCATGACCGCGGCAATGAGATAGAAGAAAACGTTTTGAGCAACAACGGCTCCGACGACCGGCATGGTTCCGGCGAACGCTGCGATCATGAGGACGGACTCGGCAGTTTCTTCACCTTCACCTCGACGCCAGACTCGTACGGGCCGAACTCGGGGACGGTTTCCATCCAGTCGGCAAGGCGAGACTTATCGTGCAACAGATCGGCGATTTTCAGCTCGCTGAACTCGTACTCGGGGCTCCAGAACAGTGCGTCGAACGGGCAGACATCGACGCAGATGCCGCAGTACATACAGAGCGCGAAGTCGATGTCGAAACGATCGAGCTTGTTCTTCTGACGCGGCTTGCCGCCAGCGCGGCGCGGTGGTGCCAACTCTTTGTGGCCTTCGATGTAGATACACCAGTCAGGACACTCGCGGGCACACAACATGCACGCCGTGCAATTGTCGTGGTGCAGCGCAATCACACCTCTGGCGCGATCTGTCGGCGCCTCTTTGACGTGGGGGTACTGAACGGTGTGCGCACCCTTGGATGGCGAAGGTGCACCCTTGAGGCCATCTGGGAACATGGTCTTGATGAACGTCTTGGCGGTCACGCCAAGGCCGACAAGCATTCCTGGGAGTTTCGACATATCTAGAAGGCCACCTTGAAGATTGCGGTCACGACGATGTTGAACAGCGACAGCGGGATGAGGAACTTCCACGCGAGGCGCTGCAGTTGATCTTCGCGGAAGCGGGGATAGGTCATGCGGAACCAGAAGATCAAGAACGCGATCACGATCATCTTGCCGGCAAGCACGAATGGTCCAATCCAGTTCATCAGCTCGGATGATCCGTCGACGAACGGGATCGTCCACCCACCGAGGAACAGTGTGGCTCCAATCGCCGAGAACACCGCAGCGGTGGCGAATTCGCCGATGAAGAACAGCAGGAACCTGATGCCCGAGTATTCGGTCATATAGCCCGTCACGAGCTCCGATTCGGCGACCGGCATGTCGAACGGCGGCTGGGTGAGTTCGGCTTGAATCGAAACCAGAAAGATCAGGAAGCCGAGGAACTGGGGGACGATGAACCAGACGCCGAAATCGTTTTGCGAAGCGACGATGCCTTTGAGATTCAAGGTGCCAGCCATGAT
>JBDNHG010000708.1:0-2213 GCA_041688925.1 Acidimicrobiales bacterium
CGACGCGGTCGGTGCGGAGTTGTTCGTTGCCGGCCAGGTGCCGCTCGACGCCAGCGGTGACCTTGTCGGTCTCGCGAGCCCCTCAATCCAGACCACATAGTGCCTTGACAATCTTGCGACGCTCATCGGCATCCATGACTTCGAGGTCTCAGATATTCGACAGCTCAAGCTCTATGTCGTTGGCGAACGTCAGAATCTGCTCGACGCCTGGAATGCGATGACCGTGTGGTGGAACAGCGACGTGCCGCCGGCGACGCTGCTCGGCGTCGCCGATCTGGGCCACCAGAACCAGCTCGTCGAGATCGACGCCCGCGTCGTACCTTCGCAGCCGCGTGGTCACTGACTAGCGAGAGTCCGTGGCCGCCAGCTAACTTCGGCGGCATGACGATTGATCCTCGTACCCCGGTTGTTGTTGGTGTTGCCCAGGCAATGCAGCGTCCCGATGACCTCAACCAAGCGCTCGAGGCCGTGGCCCTGATGGAGCAGGTGGTACGCGATGCCGCTGCTGACTCTGGCGCCCCTGGCTTGCTCGCCAAGCTCGACCTCGTCGGCGTGGTCGACGGCGCATGGAAGTACAGCGACCCCGCTCGTCTCGTCGCCGATGCCGTGGGTGCAACGAATGCCCGAACGTCGATTTCGGCGAACGGTGGCAACACGCCACAGTCGTACCTGAACTCGTTGGCAAGCCGCATCAAGGACGGTGAACTCGGCTGCGTCGTCTTCTGTGGCGCCGAGACCATCTGGAGTCGGCGCCGTCAACGCCGCGCCGAGATCAAGGTGCCGGTCACCAAACAAGTCGGCGTCGAACCTGACGAACATTTCGGTGGCGACGTTTCGATGCAGACTGAGTTCGAGCAAGAACGAGGCATGCAAATGCCCATCAACTTCTACCCCCTGTTCGATTCGGCCATTCGCAATGCTCGAGGCGAGACGATCGAGCAACATCGCGATCGGATAGCGAAGTTGTGGGCAACATTCAATAAGCAGGCGGTTGCGAACGACTATGCCTGGTCTCGCACACCAATGACGGCCGATGAGATCCGTGAGCCGAGTGCGTCGAACCGCATGGTCGGTTTCCCCTACACCAAGGCAATGAACTCGAACTGGGATCTCGATCAGGCTGCGGCGGTTCTGCTGTGTTCTGCCGAGGTGGCCGAGGCTGCCGGAGTACCCCGCGAGAAATGGGTGTTCCCCTGGGCAGGTACCGACGCCCACGACACCTATTCGGTTTCGAACCGCCGTGATCTGCATTCGTCACCAGCCATCACCGAAGCCGGCAAGAAGCTGTTCGAACTCGCCGGCATCGGCCCCGACGATGTCGACCACATCGACCTCTACTCGTGTTTCCCGTCCGCGGTGCAGGTCGGCGCCCAGTCGATCGGGTTCAGCGAAGACCAACTGTTGACCCAGACCGGTGGGCTGACTTTCGCTGGTGGTCCGCTCAACAACTATGTGACCCATTCGATCGCAACGATGGTCAACGTGTTGCGCGACGACCCCGGCTCGGTTGGGTTGGTCAGTGCCAACGGCGGCTTCTTGACCAAACACGCGCTTGGCCTGTACTCGACCGAACCGCCGGCCAACGGCTATGCCGCAGCAGACGTGCAAGACAAGGTCGACCTGGTGCCCGTCACACCGGTCGCCGAAGACCACGTCGGCCCGGTAACCGTCGAGGCGTACACCGTCATGCACAACGCCGACGGCCCCGAGGTTGCACTGTGTGCGCTGCGCACTCCCGACGGCGCTCGCACCTGGGGCCGCGTCACCGATGTGGCGGCCGCCACGGCCATGATGACCGAGGAAGCCATCGGCCGTACCGGCACGCTCGCCGCCGACGGCACAGTGACGCTCAGCTAGACGATCGCAGCGAGGCGGGGCGCCGAGATGGGTGCCGGGTTACGCTCGTCGTCATGGGTGACCTCGCTGGCGCAATCACCGCTTTCGGGCCCGACTTTCCCTTCGCATTCGATGACTGGTTGGCAAGTCCTGCCGGGCTCGGCGCCATCCCCGATGAACGGCACGGATGCGAAGTCGCAGTTGTTGGCGCCGGTATCTCCGGGCTGGTTGCCGCGCTCGAATTGATGAAGCTCGGCTTGCGGCCGGTCGTCTACGAGGCTGGACGCATCGGCGGCCGGCTGCGGTCAGAGCCGTTCAGCGCCGTGCCCGAGGTGGTCGCTGAACTCGGCGGCATGCGATTTCCCGAATCGGCGCGA
>JBDNHG010000709.1:0-9738 GCA_041688925.1 Acidimicrobiales bacterium
CTTGTGGCGGCCGATGCAGACCCATCGATAGCGGTAGCGAGGTCGAATCGGGTACTTGCGGATAGTGGCGAATTCGACGAGGTACGTGCAAGCGGAGTCATCGGCGCCGGCGCAACGGAGTCAGACGAGGTGCTCGGCGATTCGATCCTTGCGAGTTCTCGTCGTGCCGTCGAACGCAGCGATGCCGTGAGCATCGGTGAACCGACCGCCGCCGCTGCCATCGTTAGTGAACGCCCCAGATCAACACCGGAACCACTGTCCACCACAGTGGTTCCGGTCGTTGCGGGCTCGACCGGCCGGCTATCGACCTTCGCTCGAATACTGCCTCAGGTGCCTACCGTTGCGCCTACCTCGACACCCGTTCCGGTAACGCCCACAGTGGTGCCCGCCGTTGCGCCTACCTCGACAGCGGTTCCGGTAGCGCCGACACTGATTCCGGTAGTGCCGACTCCTATTCCTCAGATAGCTGCAGCTGCGCCTGTAGCTGTAGCCGCACCGGTTGCGGTTGTGGCGCCGCCTGTCGCACCGACCCAGGTTGCTGTCGTGCCCGTGTCGGCGATCCCACGTAGCGGTCCGCCAGGGGTCGTCAATCAGATCCCCGCGTCGGCATGGCGCTGGCTCGATGCCTTCGGATGGACAGTCGAATGGCGTCAAGGCCCGGGCCCAGGCCGAGTATCCGAGGCCCAATACGCGACCAGCACGATCGTGGTCTGGTACGACACCCGTCGCTCAGACACGACCTGGGCTGGCGCATTCGCCCATGAACTCGGTCACGCAGTCTCGTACATGCATTTCGGAAATCAGCAGATGTCGGATTGGAACTCGATGCGCGGCCTGACGTCCTGGCGTTGGGTGCCGGGCACGGTGAACGACTTCTCTGTCGGCGAGGGCGACTTCGCCGAGGCGTTCATGAGCTACCTGCTCGGCCACCCCGTGCGATCGGTGGGCGGTGGCCTCAGCCAGCAACACCGGGCCTGGATCGCAGCGAACACACCCTTCTAGCTCAGCTCATCCTTCTTCTGGGTTGCTGCCCGTGCGCCATCGATATTTGCTGTCGTGAGGTGTCGGGCCGCGAATCCGAGCAGAGCGATTTGACACACTCCGCTGACGAACCACGGCAGGCGCAGTGCGGTCTCACGACTGGTGAACGATTCGCCGAACAGGATGAGTGTTCCGCCGATCAGTGCACCGATTGGTATCGAACCCCACGCAAAGAAGCGATAGACGCTGTTGACTCGGCCGAGTATATGGTCGGGGATGATGGTCTGGCGAAGTGACACGGTGATCACGTTCCACAACACGGCGACGTACATCGCAATCGTGAACATCAGCCAGACCAGCGGCCACGATGATGCGAACCCGATGATGATCGAGGTGACGCCACCGGCGACGAGTGTCAACCACAATGTTGGGCCGGATCCGAGTCGTCGTGACACTGTCGAAGCGGTCCAGCCGCCGACCACGCCGCCGACCGCGCCACCGGTCGACAAGATTGCGAACTCGGTTGGCGAGGTCAGTAGCACCTCCTGTGCAAAGAGCACCATGGTCGAGCCCGACATTGCGAACAGGCCGTTGAGCAGGCCGAGCGTGATAGCGAGTGGGCGCAACAGCGGATGGACCCAAAGCCAACGGAAGCCTTCGGCGAGTTCGCTCTTCCACGGCCTGCGTTCGGCAGGTTTCTGGGTTGATGGTTTCGGTCGGGGCAATAGGTAGATGAGTAGCGCCGACAGGGCGAACGTTATGGCGTCGACGAAGAACGGTGCCGCAAAGGCGAATGCCAGCAGGGCAGCGCCGGCGGCTGGGCCGGCAACGGTATTGGCGACCTGCTCGGCGCTCCACAGGCGACCGTTTGCCTTTTCGAGCTGAGACTCGTGCACGAGCGACGGCATGATCGTCTGCGCGGTGTTGTCGTAGAGCACCTCGGCGGTGCCAAGAAAGAGCGTGGCGACCAACACCACGACGTACAACAACACATTGGTCGAGATCATCGTTGACGGATTATCGAGCTCGGCGGGGCTGGGAAGGGTGTCTTGTTGGCCAAGCACTATGAGTGCCACGGCGATCGTCAGCGCGGCACGAGCGACGTTTGCTCCGACCATGAGCTTGCGGCGTTCGTACCGGTCGGTGATGACACCCGCCGGCAGGCTGAACACCAACCATGGCAGCCGCTGAAAGACAGTGACGAGCGCTACCAGTAGCGGGTTGCGAGTGACGGCCGACGCCAACCACGGATAAGCAATCTGGCCGATGCCATCCCCCATGTTTGAGATGGTGCTGGCTGCGAACAGCTTGCGGTAGACGCTGCGGAGTCGATTCGGTCACGCACGAACCGTAGATGGTGCACGTCGTCGATTCGTGGGGATTGTTGGAGGACTGCTCCCTCTTGTGAGCCGCGCCTGCTCAGCGGCGAGTTGTCTGTCGCTCGGCCGTCATCCGGCCCTGCAGAATCAGAAGCTGCTGCGTCTGACGAGTTCTCCGGCAACGTCATCGAACAGCGTGATTGCAACGAGGCCGCCGACCAGCCCAACAATGGCGAGGCCGGTTGCTCGCACCCAGGGCGCGTTCGTGAGCTCACCAATTCTTGGCCAAGCAATGTCGAGCGCGGCGATGATGATCAACGGCAGGAACAACCCCAAGAAGTAGAGCACGGTAGGAACTAGTTCTGCCCATGGTTCGGCTCGGGCGTTGTTCAGAATGCCGCCGAGCTCGCGTCCCACGCAAGGGATCCATGTCCACGCTGCCAGAAACGCAGCCGTCATGGTTGCCGCGAGGTCGCTCGACAGCCGGTCTTGTTTCCAAGCCAAGGCGGTGAGGCCGAGCAGGCCGATCCCGACGAGTACGTGACCGGGACCGCTGGCGAGCGGCGTGAACCAGCCCGTGAAGGTGAACCAGGCCGTGAGACTTACGGTGGCGATCCATGCGGGCACGAGCCAGAGTCGTCGCCGGCCCATGAGTACAACGCCGAGCGCGGGGATGAGCAGCACCAGGCTGCATGCCAGTTTCAGGCTCTGGATGCCTTCGGTGAAGATCCGCATGGTCGGGTCAGCGTTTCAGGGTCAGGAGCTGGTCGCAGGGGGAGGGTTCTCGACGAGATAGCGGATCGTGTCGCGTAGCTCCTCGTATTTGCCCTCGCCGATGTGGTCATAGCGGATGTCGCCGTTCTGGTCGATCACATAGCTGCGGGGCCAGAAACTTCGAGATCCAGGCTGCCATGCTCGAAAGTTCAGCTTGTCGGTATCGAGTGCCACCGGCCAGGTGACTCCCAAGTCGACGAGCGCGTTCTCGATATTGGCGACGTCGGCCTCGTAGCTGAACTCGGGGGCGTGTACGCCGATGATTTCGAAATTCTGGTCACCGAACTTTTCGTAGTAGCCCTGGTTATAGGGGATGCGTGCCTTGCAGTTGCTGCAGCCAAACGTCCACATCTCGACCAGGAGCACCTTGCCGTTGAAGTCGTCGATCGAGGTGGCGTCGGTGTTCAGCCAGCCGTCGAGGTCGACGAGATCCATCCGCGGCCCAAAGTTCTCGGGCGCATTGGCTGCAGGTTCTGGCACCGCGGTCGGATCAGACTCTGCTTTTTGCACCGTCGTGTCTGAATCCGAACCGTCGTTGGTGCTCACGTTCTCAGGCTCCTCCCGGTCGCTGGCAGCGCTCGTGTCATCGGTGGATGTCTGAGGCGTCCTCGACGCTGCGGCCGGTGCGGATGTTGGCGCAGCGGCGGTGACCGACTCGGTCGCTGAGTCGGTGGCGTTACCACCAAGGGCAACCCAAAGCAGCGCCGCCACGGCGGCGAGCACTATGAGTGTGGCGGCAATCCTGCTTCCCATGGAGGTGACACTATGCGGCAAGAACGAACGTCCGCTGGCGGTCGCTGCGGTGTTGTCGACTTTGTAAGAACCGTAGTGTGAAGTCGCTGACGGCAGCCGGGCGCAGAGTTGGTGGGACGATGCCTCAGGCGTACTCAACAACCACTCGGCCCGCGTCACCGTGTAGTCAGCCCAGACCAATGAAGTGCTCGATCTACTTGGCCATTTGGCGGGTGAAGCCCGCAGCGTGTAGTGCTCGGCGTCACAGCCAGGTAGCCTTGTTTCAATAACGCGCATTATTGGCGGACCCAAGACGAGAAGGCACCATGGCTGATTTCAACCCGGCACTCAACGAAGACCAGCTCACCATCCAGAAGTGGGTTCACGACTTCGCCGAGGACGTCATGCGGCCGAACGCCCACGAGTGGGACGAAAAAGAAGAGTTCCCGTGGCCGATCGTGCAAGAAGCCGCCGAGATCGGGCTCTATGGCTGGGAGTTCCTCGCCAATGCCATGTTCAACGACCCGACCGGGCTGACGATGCCGGTGGCCATCGAAGAGATGTTCTGGGGCGACGCCGGTCTCGGCATGGCCATCATGGGATCTGGCCTGGCCGCCGCTGGCATCTCGGCCTCGGGCACCCAAGAGCAGGTCATGGAATGGGTTCCCCAGTGTTATGGCGACGCCAAGAACGTGCAGCTCGGCGCTTTTGCTGCCAGTGAACCCGACGCCGGTTCTGATGTTGGTGGCTACCGCACGTCGGCAAAGTACGACGAGGCAACCGACGAGTGGATCCTCAACGGCACCAAGGCGTGGATCACCAATGGTGGCATTGCCGACATCCATGTGGTGATTGCGGTCGTCGACCCCGAGCTGCGCACCAAGGGTCACGCCAGCTTCATCGTGCCGCCCGGAACCAAGGGCCTGAGCATGGGCCAGAAGTACAAGAAGCACGGCATCCGTGCCAGCCACACCGCCGAGGTCGTGCTCGACGACGTGCGAGTGCCCGGTCGCTGCTTGCTCGGCGGCAAAGAGAAACTCGACGAGCGCTTGGCCCGTGTCCGCCGCGGCGAACGAGGCAACTCACAAGCTGCCATGCAGACGTTCGAGGCGACCCGCCCAACGGTCGGCGCACAGGCGATCGGCGTTGCCAGGGCCGCCTACGAATACTCACTCGAGTACGCAAAAGAGCGCGAAGCATTCGGCCGCAAGATCATCATGAACCAGTCGATCGCGTTCATGCTCGCCGACATGGCGACCGAGATCGAAGCAACCCGCCTGCTGATCTGGCGTGCCGCCTGGCTGGGCAAGCACAAGAAGTTCGTCAACGCCGAAGGTTCGATGGCCAAACTCAAGGCCGGCCGAGTCGCCACCCACGTCACCGAGCGAGCGATCCAGATTCTCGGCGGTTACGGCTACACCCGCGAGTACCCCGTCGAGCGCTGGCACCGCGACGCCAAGATCCACGACATCTTCGAAGGCACCGAGCAGATCCAACAGCTCGTGATCAGCCGAGCGATTTCAGGCCTGCGCATCGAGTAGGCAAACAAAGGGATCGCGGCACTCTCGGTCACACTGGTAACCAAAGGTCACCAGCGGTGAATTGCTGTGGAAAACTGATCCATCCCGACCCTCATCCCTACCCGGGGTAGGGATGAAGGTCGAGTGAGACGCTGGTCGGCCGGAGGTCACGGTGAAAAACACCGCTGCGATGGGCGTAGGAGAGCGCGCTGCCGATCTGGCCCAGGATCCGGATGGCGGTGGCCGGCTCAAATCGCCGGCTCTGGAGCGCATCGGCCACGCTGCCAGCGCGCGGCCACTGCATGACGAGGTACGCCCCTGCAGGATCACGCCGATAGTCGTAGAGCGGCACGATGTGAGGATGCTCGAGTTGCGCCACATACCTGGCATTGATCAACGGCCGGCCTCTCCGGCGCCGCACACTTGTTGCCGCCGCCGCCGCTCTGTCCGCTGCCCTAGCTGCAGCGGCAACGTTGGCGATCATCACCCCTGGGTCCGCTGAGACCGGTCAGCGGACCAGCAGTGCCGCTTCAGTAGCTGTTGTTGCCGGCGAGCGGTCGGCGTTGCTTGATGGTGCGGCGTTCACTACCGCCATTGACAACGCGCTCGCTGACTGACGTTTCGGTGATGCACATCATCAAGAAACGGTGTGTGTTAGCGCAGCGGCGCTGGAACTTTGGAGCGATTCGATCAGGACCATCGTGGGCACAATCGGTGGCCGCAACACCTGACAGCGCGGTGCATTCCCACCAATCTCAAGCCAACACGATCAACGACGTGATGTGTAACGGATAGGGATCCCCTATCGGACAGTCACCACGGCGACACTACGGTGTGCGGATGGGGAACCCCTATCGGATTGTGTTCCCACCCATCTATCTCGTGACGCCCACCCACGCTGGGTCACAACGATCCATCGCTCGAAGGTCAGGTTGGCGTGATCGCGATGGGTGTACTGCAGTGAGCTATGAGTGACCGGATGTCGTCGGGGTCGCTGGTCAGGACGTTGGGTTCATCCGAACGTGCCGCCTCTGCGGCGACGATTGCGTCGGTGGCGGTGATCTCGCCAGCCCTCCCGGTTGCAGTGCGCAGTCGGCCAGCCTCTCGTGCAAGGTCTTCGTCGACGACTTTGACCAAGCACATGCGCAGCAGCCTGTTGGTGTGGAAGTCGCGCCGGTGATCACCCGTGAGTGCCTCGGTGAGTACGACGGACGGGACAACCGGCGGCCAGAGGTCCCGCTTGCGTAGTTCGACTAGTCGAGCTCGTTGGCCCGCCAACGCACTGATACCCCCCGCATCGAGAATGAGTGTCACGCGCTGCGACGAGACTGCGCTGTCACGAGTGCACTTGCCTCTTCGAGCCGGGCGGCCCACTCGACCGCTTTCTGAGCCTCGTCGTCGCTGACCGGTCCGAGTTCAGACTCAAGTTGCGTTAGGTGTGCGTCGAGTTGAGCGACCTTTGCTTGTCGGTCAAGTTCATGGGACAGCGCGAGCGTCGACAGTCGTGAGATGTTGAGCCCAGCGGCCTTCGCGGCTGCGACAATTTCATCGGGGATTGAGACGCTTACCTTTGCCATGCGCATACTATACGCATATTCGTCGACCATCGGCAACCGGGAAATAGCGACGGCTCAGACACTCCGATCAACCACTACGACAGTGGTTTACGGCCATCGTCAATAGATTTTGGGATACGTCCTACTTGTGTATCGGATAGGGATCCCTAAACGTACGCGTCGTAACCCGTAATCCTGAGCTGGAACGCCCTGCCCCACGCCGCATATCATGCGCGATGCGGTGGGTGACGGTGGGGTCAACCTGCCACATAATCTCGACAGTGGACGGCTACTCGACGCGCGGCAGGTAAGACCCGGCGAGCGGCCCGAGGCGATCCAGCAACTGGTCATCAGCCGTGCGATCTCCGGCCTGCGTATCGAGTCGGCACCGGCGGACGTGAGCCCGAGGCAAGCGTAGACCTTAACAAAGACTATACCCTTAGCCTTTGTTAAGGTTGAGCCATGGCAAAGGATGCTGGCTGGCCGCCGTGCAGCACAGAAGAACGGCCCTGGAGCCGGGTTGACCTCGAGATGGTGCCACGAAGCCGACGCGCCAAGATCACCGGCTCCTACGTTGCCACGGTCACTCCGATGATCGCCGATATACCCTCCATCGAGCTCCCCGGTCCTCTTGCCGCTGGCGTCGCGGAAGCCGAAGCGGCAATCGCTCGGTTCGACGAGCGAATCGGCACGACACTCGCGAGTTTTGCAGTGATCGCGCTGCGAACGGAAGCCGCAACCTCCTCTCAGATCGAGAATCTGTCGGCTGCTCCTAGCTCTATCGCGATCGCTGAATTGGCCGCACCGTCAGCCAATGCGCATAAGCCCAATGCAGACCTCATCGCAGCAAACGTCGCCACGCTCACCGCAGCGATGGCTGGCGAGGGGCCCCTTGATGTCGCTCACATCATCGAGATCCAACGGGTACTGCTGAAGGACTCGGCGCCCCACCTCATTGGCAACTTCCGAGACGAGCAGGTCTGGGTCGGTGGCGACGCATCCTCACCTCACGGTGCGACGCACGTTGCTCCGCACCACGACCGAGTTCCTGCGGCCGTTGATGATCTCGTTCGTTTCGCCAACCGGCCGGACTTAGGCGCACTGGCTCACGTCGCAGTCACTCACGCCCAGTTCGAAACAATCCATCCGTTCCCTGATGGAAACGGGCGAACCGGTCGCGTCATCATCCAGCGGATGCTGCGCAACGCCGGACTGACACAGAAGGTGATTCTTCCGCTCTCGGCCGGCCTGCTGACCAGCACAGAGCGCTACTTCGAGTCGCTCAACAAGTACCGGATGGGCGAAATCGAGCCACTCGTGTCGATCTTTGTCGACGCCACCTTTCGCTCGCTCGACAACGCAAGTCGGCTCGCTCAGGATCTCACTGCGGTCCGCGACTCCTGGAACGAAACCGTTTCGGGCCGCGCCGACTCGACGGTCTGGCCACTACTCGACTATTGCATTGGCCGGCCCGCAATCACCGCGCACTCAGTCGCGGCTGGCCTTGGGGTGTCCACTGTCGCGGCGCAAAATGCCATCGATCGACTTGCTGAACGGGGAGTTCTTCGTCAGAACTCACCCGCAAGACGAAACCGGATCTGGCTTGTCTCCGAGGTCCTGGACTGCGTCGATCAGTTTATGGAGCGCGCCCGCCGCAAATAGACCGCCATGTCGCATCAGCGGTCTGTATCTACACTTCTGATCGGTCGACCGGTCAGTCGACCCACACGATAATAACGGAGCACAACACCTTGTTCCGCGCCGTTTCCGGCGCGATGCGGTGGGTGACGGTAGGGCCAACGGCATGTTCGAAGGCACCGAGCAGATCCAGCATCGGGTGATCAGCCGCGCGATCTCGGGCCTGCGTATCCAGTAAAAAAGACGGCAGCAGCGGGGTGCGCTCTCGGCGAGCTTCGAGCCCTGATCGAGGCAGCGGCCGAGTTGCATGAGATGCCCGCGACCAACGAGCGATCCATCAACGCAACAGTCCCATCGGACAGGTCTGTGCCGCCGTGTTCGTTGCGCACGTACAGAACATGTAGTAACGTTGCACCATGCCTGATGAAGGGTCAACAATTACAAGTCGCGACTTCAACCACGACACCGGTCGTGCGAAGAAGGCCGCCCGGTCGGGTCCGGTGTATGTGACCGATCGCGGTGAACCGTCGTTTGTGCTGTTGACCTATGACCGTTATCGCGAACTGATCGGCGGGTCATCGCTTCTCGTTGAGACGCTCTGTCGAACTCCTGGCGTCGGCGAGGTCGACTTCGAACCGCCTCGCCGACGCGATGTGGCCGAGCCAGTCGATCTCGATTGATGTTCCTGCTCGACACCAACGTTGTCTCTGAGATCCGAAAGATCGAAGCCGGCCGCGCTGACCCCTCACTTGAGCGGTGGGCCAAGGACCTCGACGGTGCCGCTGCATTCCTGTCAGTGATCACGTTGCATGAACTCGAACACGGCGTACTCCTTGCAGAAAGGCGCGATCCAGAAGGTGCCGCACCGCTGCGTCAATGGCTCGAGAACGATGTCAGTGATGCGTTCGCCGGCCGAATATTGAGCATTGACCAAGTGGTCGCCAAGCTTGCCGCATCTCTGCACGTGCCCGACCCGGCGCCAATCAACGATGCCTACATCGCGGCAACAGCGATGGTGCATAACCTGACGATGGTCACCCGCAATCTCGCCGACTTCACCCGGTTCTCCGATCTCGAAGTCGTGAACCCTTGGACCCCCTGAGACCACGAACACCTACAGACCGCGTGTGAATGGCCGTGAGGCGCACCGCCAGCGTTCTCAAGGACCGCCAGTCGATCTGTGCTTCCCAGATTTCTGACTAAGGGGCCTAGCGAGTA
>JBDNHG010000710.1:0-5005 GCA_041688925.1 Acidimicrobiales bacterium
GCTGTGCCGACGCCACTGGCGGTGACGGTGTCAAGGAACTCCTCGGTGTCGAGACGGCCCTGGTAGACGAGCTGACCTCGCCGCGACGCTTCGGCAGCGTCGGTGTCGTCGAGCCCGACGTGCAGCGAGACGATGCCGAGATCAGAGAGGCGTTCGGCGAGTTCGATGGCGAAGCGGCCTCCCCCGATCATGGCAACGGTCTTGGGATCGGGCCGAGCGACCTGGAGCTTACGAGCGACGATACCAGCGGTCAGGCCAGCGAGGGTGACTGTGGCGACCACGACAGTGAACACCACCGGGACGAGCGGGCCGGGATCAATGTTGTTGTGTTCAAGTTCGATCGCGAACAGTGAGGCGACCGCAGCTGCAACCACACCGCGAGGAGCGAGGGCCATGAGGAACGCCCGATCAGGCCAACCCAGGTCGCCGCGAAAGGTGGCGGCGAAAACAGCCGCCGGGCGTGCAAGACCAACGAGCACCACGGTGATGGCCGCGCTAGCGGTGAGGTTGGCGGTGATCGCGTCCAGGTTCACCCGGGCGCCGAGCACGATGAAGAGCACGCCGAGGATTGCGGCGCCGAGGTGTTCGTTGAACTCGGCGATGTGGGCGGCGGCCGCCCGGCGTTGATTGGCGAACACCATCCCGAGCACGGTGACAGCGACCAGCCCCGCTTCGGGCCGCACGGTGTTGGCCGCCCCGTAAGCCACCACTACTGCAGCCAGGGTCACAGAGACCTCGAGACGGTTTTCGATCACTCGGTGGCGGAGCGCTCCAATGACGGTGAGGCCCACGACGCCGCCGATGAGCAGACCGCTGCCGAACGTGGTGAGGACACGCAGTGCGACCCTGCCAACAGAGCGGTCTTCGATGATGGCGTCGAGGACGATGATGGCCAGACCGGCGCCGACCGGGTCGATAACGATGCCTTCCCAGCGCAGGATGGATCTGGTTGGCTCGCTCGGGCGCGCCGTGCGCAGCAGCGGAATCACGACGGTCGGACCCGACACGATGAGAATGGCGCCGATCAACAGCGCGTGCGAGCCGTCGATGTCCAACAACCACCAGGAGGCGGCCGCTCCGATCGCCCAGGTGATCGCCGCGCCAATGGTCACGAGGCGGATGACGGTGTCTCGCCCCGTGGTGAGGTTCTGCCAGTGCAGAGTGGTGCCCCCTTCGAACAACAACACGGCGACCCCGAGGCCCACGGCGGTGAAGAGCAAGTCGCCGAAGATCTCGTCGGGGTCAAGAACCGCGCTCATGGCCACACCAGCCGCCAACAACGGCACCACCGACGGAATGCCAAAGCGGGCCCCGAGCCACTGGCAGATGGCTGCGGCCAGCACCATGGCCGTAATCGCAGACAGCGGATCGGTGATCATCGGCCGTTGCCGCCTACGCCGAACTTGACCGACTCCAGCAGTGAGGTTCGGCTGGTCGAAGTTCGCCAGACCGACCGTGACCCGCCGACATCGTCACTAGAAAGACCCGACGCACCCATCAGCGGTGCTGAGGCGGATAGGCCGTGTCGTAGGGGTCAAGAAGCGCGTCGCTGTTGGCCTGCTCGGGGTCGACCCGATACTGCGCTGCTGCCTGATCTGAGCTCGGGTGCATTGCTTTGTCGCCGATGGGCTGTGGTGGTTCCATCTCTATCGAACGATGAGAACGGGGCACGGAGCGTTGTCGACCAGGTATCGCCCTACGGACGGGTGAACAAGCCGCTCCCAGAAACTCTTGTCATGCGAACCAATCACAATGACATCGGCATGTCCTTCAGCAGCCCGTTCACAGATAACCCTGCCCGGATCACCAATACCCGTCGTCATGGCTGCGTCAGGGACAATCATGGCGTTCGTTTTGGCGGCCACGCGCAGCGCCTCGTCCGAAGCAGCCTTATCCAACAGGCCGACCAGGTCGCCTGAGCTGTGGTGACTGCCGACTGGCCAGGCCCCCGAGAACACGGGCTCGCTGTCGCCAACCGACAACAGGCTGTACTCGTTGTCCGCCCCAAAGAACCGATACGCCACTGTGGCAGCCTCGCGAGACTCGGTCGAATCATCTACTGCGATCAACACATTCATTCTTGGATCCTTTCTGTGCTTGGAATCTCGACGCCTCCGGCATTCTTCTGCACCCTGCTACTGCTTCGGCGAGCCATCGTTGAGGGCCGACTTCAGTTGAGAGAACGCCTTGGCGTTGATCGTGGCGTGGACGAGGCGCACACCTGGGAAACGTTCGACCTCGGCACTGAGAGCGTGTTGGTCGATATCGCTGGCGAGCACCACGACCGTCGCCGTGTCGGGACGCACGGCGTCGGTGAACCAGGCTACCCACTCATCGGGAACTCCGAGATCGACCACCAAGGCCGTGACGGCCCCGACACTGGCGCCGATGCCGAGCCCAGCAATCCAGCCGACCGGGCCACCAATGATGAATCCCAGCAGGCCAGTCCACGTCGCTCCCGAGATTGCGGTTCGGCCAGGCTGGAGGTCGACGGTCTCACGGACACGAACATGATTGTCTTCGTCTTTGACGACCAGGACAGCATCGGCGAGGTCCAACTTGTTGTCATTGGCCAAGCCCTTGACTGCAAGCATGAACTGCTGTGCTCGGTTGACCGAATCGAACGACAACCCGAACAACATGTCGGGAATTGACGCGTTGGGGTTGGATGCGGGGATGGCGGCCTCCTGGTGTCGTGGGAGTAAACGTGTTGGGTTGAGGGGTGTTTTGGGCTGGCGGTGGTTCGGGCTACTGGGCGAGAACGGCGAATTCGAACGTGTCAGCGTCGGTTTTGGCGGATGGTTGCATCCGAGTCGCGTGAGTCGATTCGCCCAAATGTGCTGTCCAGGACGCTCTGCATCTTCCTGCCGGCATCATGGCAGGCTTGCTCGAGCGTGTCAGCAACAGCGGTGACCACGACCGGGTCCATGCCGGTTGGGCGAACTTCGAGCATGCACTGCAGTCCTTCGCGGCTCTCTCCCGGTGCGCTGTCGTCCTCGCTGAGGTGAGCCTCGACTCGTGTGAGCCGGTCACCATAACGATCCAGCGCTGAATGAACCGTGGCTTCAATCACGAGTGTGAGGGCATCGCTACCCTCGACGCTGCTAGATGTATTGACTTGAATTTTCATGGTCTTGCTTCCTTTTGCTTCTCGCTCGTAGGAGTTGTGGCCGCGGACTGGGATGCAGACCTACGTCTGCCGGTAGCTAAGTTTGATCACTGAGGGCTGCGGCGCACTGCCACCTCGATGTCGGCAAGGAACTCGGCCGGAGAAAGATCAGGTTCCTCCCGAACGCTGTCGACCAAATGTCGTTCAACCGTAGCCGTCGCCTCGTGCCCGGCTGCAGCGACAGAATTCGAGTCGTGCTGTCGACGAACCCAACTCGCCCACGTGGGGGCCAACGGGTAGAGGTAACGGGCAGCCGTCACGGCGATAAACGCCAACGATGCTACGTACAAGCTCACAGACAAGGTCGAGCCTCCTGGCGGGGTCTCAACACGCAGCCAGGGTCCGGAGCAACGCAACGAGAGCAAACTGCTCTCACCCCAAACCCTACTCCCATCAGCCAAGAACACAAGACAGACAGGTGAACCCACGCTCTTCGCTTGCTGGGCGAGGCTGTCGACCGTGGCTACTTGAGAGGGACGTGTGCCAGAGGTGTGGCGGGCGAGACGCCCGTTGTCACCGTGATTCGGCTCGCTGGCGGGCGCCTTCGAGGTCGGCACCGGCGCGCACCAATGCTCCTCGGAGGCTGCATTCTGCGATCTCAACCGGGGGCGCCACGTCGGTGACGATGATGTCGGCGAGATGTCCGTACGCAACGCCGGCTGGCGAATTGGGGAACTCGAGTGCGACCGGTGATCCGCTGTCGCCGCCGGCTGTGACGGCTGCGTCGAGCGGGATTGAGGCGAGGAGTGGCACGCCGATGCTGTCGGCGAGGTTCTGTCCGCCACCGGTGCCGAACATGGCGGTGACCGTGCCGTCGGGATTCACCGACGGGCCCATGTTCTCGATGACGCCTGCGACGCGGAGAAAGCCTTTGCGGGCCATGTCGGCGGCGCGAGCGGCCACTTGCTGGGCTGCCTTGGCCGGGGTGGTTACGATCACGACGTCGGTTCTGGGCAGCATGCGGGCGAGGCCCATCTGGATGTCGGAGGTTCCGGGGGGCATGTCGATGAGCAGGTAGTCGAGGTCGCCCCACTGGACGTCTTCGAGAAAGTGCTGGACGGCACGGTTGAGCATCAGGCCGCGCCACATGATCGCTTCGGTTTCGTTCGAGCCCGCGATCGACCCCATCGATACGACCCGGAGTGTGCCTTCGCCGATGGGCCGGGCGACCGGCTTCATCATCGTCTTGCCTTCATCGCTGCGCTCACCTTGGATGTCGCTGTCGATGCCGAGTAGCTGGGGCATCGAGAATCCGCCGATATCGGCGTCCAGGACTCCGACGGTGTAGCCACGGTCAGCGAGGAGAACGGCCAGGTTCGCGGCGACGGAGGATTTGCCGACGCCGCCCTTGCCTGACGAGACAGCGAGGATTCGACAAGTAGGCGGGATGTCGGTTTCGAGTTCGTTGTCGCGTGCTTTCCAGCGGGCGCGCGACATCACGTTGCTTCGCTCGTCGGTGGTCATCTCGCCGAAGTGGATTTTGACGATGTCGATGCCGGGCAGCGATGCGACCCGGGCCTTGGCATCACGCATGAGCTGCGCACGGAGTGGGCAACCGGCAGTGGTGAGGGCGATCGTGATGTGCATGACACCGTCGACGCTGCGCTCGAGCCGTTTGACCATGCCAAGGTCGACGACGTTGTCGCCGAGCTCAGGATCGATGACACCTCGGAGCGCGTTCATGATGGCGACCTCGTCGACATCGTCACCGCGAACGTCGGGGGCCGACACCTTCGGGGCCGGCTTGGCGACATCGCCGTTCGCCGCCTCGGGTTGAGCTGTCTGGCTGGCGTTGTCGACCGCGGAGTCCGTCGTCGATTCGGTCACATCATTCCC
>JBDNHG010000711.1:0-7618 GCA_041688925.1 Acidimicrobiales bacterium
CCCCATCTACAGTCACGCCCGCCCGCCCGCACGTTCGCCTCGTTCTCTGCGTCGCTCAATTTTGGCCGACCGGTTCGCAATAGCAGCGGGGCCACGACGTGAGCCTCGATCTACACCACCTGGGCGCTGCGTATGTGCTCGACGCGCTCGAACCACATGAGCGCTCTGCTTTCGAAGCACACATGCCGCAATGCTCGATCTGCATTGGTGATGTTGCCGACTATCGGACGACGGCTGCCGCCCTGGCCTTGGCCACTCGACACACGCCGCCTGATGCGCTCCGACCGCGAGTGATGGACCAAATCACGCAGACACGGCAGTTGCAGCGTGTCCCACAAGTGCTCGACCGCCGCGTGCAGCAGCCACATGCCGGGCCGCGCTCTGGTCGCAGTACGAGGCTGCTAGCTGGTATAGCGGCGCTCGTCAGCCTGATGTGTCTCGCCATTATCGGCTGGCCGAACGAGGACACCTCCGCACCGCTGGCAACCACATCTGAAGCAATCGTGACAACGCTCGATGCTCGAGCCGAGACGGCCTCGGGCCTGTTGCAGGTCGTGTGGTTATCCGGCCGCGAGGATGTCGTTGTCATCGGCTCGGGTCTTGCTGACCCCGGAGACGACCTCGCCTATGAGCTCTGGCTTCACGGCGAAGATGGGGTGGTCGCTCCTGTTGGACTTTTCTCTCCGATCAACGGTGTCGTCACCACGATGCTCGCGGTCGACGATGCCATGCCCAGCACATGGAGCGTCTCACTCGAGCCTTCAACCGGTTCGCCTCAGCCGACGGGAGCGGTGCTCTATGGCGAACCCGCCACTGCACCAACCGACTAAACGCGTCGCTTCTACAAGCCAGGTCGAGGATTCTGAGCGTTCGACGATTGCTGAAGCCGGCGGCAGGTCATCTCGCAAAAGTCGAGCCATTTAGGGGCCTAGCGAGTAGGTCGACAAGTCCTCTGGCACGCCCACGAGTTGCGCGACTTTCGAGCTTCGCGCTCTGCCTCCTCGCGCAATCTCTTAGCCGAGATCAGCTCGATAGATAGGTCCGTTCACCCATCCAAATCGGCCACTGTTCCGAATAACAGGTGAAAGCACAACACGAGACAGAACGATTCGGAACTGCCGGCAGTCGGTCTGTCTCAGAGGGAAAACCATGAAAAAAGCACTACTAGGTGCGCTCGGAGCGGGCGCCTTACTTGCAGGAATCACGCTCAGTGCGGTTCCCAGCCCAGCATCCGACCACCTTGAATCACCACTGGTGATGACCGACGGTCGCACAGACATCAACGACCTCTATGCGTTCCAGTCGCCCGAGAATCCCGACAACACGGTGTTGATCATGACCGTCAACCCAGTTGCTGGTGTGATGTCACCAACGACGTTCGACGAGGACGCGATCTATCAGTTCAACATTGACACCGATGGCGACGCCAAGCGCGACAAGTGGATTCGTTTCACTTTCGACGAGGCGGGTCCCGAAGCAATTCAGAATGTGCGTGTCAGCGGATCTGCTGGAAGCGCATCTGGTTCGAACCTTCAGAACTTCCCGTTAGGCGAGGGTGGCCAGGTTTCGACAGGAGCGTTCGATGATCCGTTCTTCTTCGACTTCCAGGCGTTCCAAGACCAAGTAAAGGGTGCAGGCGGCGAGCGCACATTCTGTGACGACGATCCGACCGACTTCTTCGCAGGCTTCGACGTTTCCGCAATTGTTGTCGAGGTACCAACCGAGACGATCACAGCAAGTGACGACCCAACCGGTGCGAACGGCATCGGTATCTGGGCCGAAACACGTGACGACGCTGGCCGGATCGACCGTGCAGGTCGCCCCGGAATCGCCACCGTGCTGATCGACGACGGATCTGAGCAAGGCTTCAATAGTCGCTTGCCACACGATGACCTCGAGCGTTTCGGCGATCAGGTCAAGAACACGCTCATCGCATTGCGCGGTCTCGACGACAGTGGCTATACCGACGAAGAGGCTCAGGCCGTGACCGAGGTACTGCTACCAGACATCTTGACGTTCGACCCATCGTCGACCGACGGCTATCTGAATGGTCGAGGACTCAGCGATGACGTCATCGATGCCAGCCTGGCAATCGTCACCGGAAGCATGGCCAGCAGCGAATCACCAGTGCTGACCAGCGACTGTGTCGACGCCAACGACGTTGACTTCCTGACCGGATTCCCGTACCTGGCTGACGCCAACTAAACGGTTCCACACAACACCACTGATCGAGGGGGCGAGCGGTTCGTCACGGGCCGACGCCGCTCGCCCCCTTCATTGGTGTTCTTCCCCAAGTTCACCGACGATCCATCTGCCCTTCTCGGAGTATCCCTATGAACACCAACAAACTTGGCGCCGCTGCCCTGGTCGCCGGCCTCCTGCTCGCCGTTTACGGAGTTGCAACGAACAGCTCGGCATATCAAGAAGCCGAGGCACCTGCGCCGACGCAACCGGCCACCTCGCTACAGCCGATCACCGGCTTGGCGCCGATCAACGAAGTCATCGACCTGTTCCAAGAACGCTCTGACGCCCACCCGTTGGACTACATCAGCCGAACCCAGCTTGGGGCGGCCCTCAATGCGCAGGCCCGAGAGAATGCCGACCTGGCCGGCTACGCAGTATCAGAAGCCGTCCTGCTCGACGCCCTCGATCTGAACCCGCAATACACGCCTGCCAAGCTCGGCCTGGCCAGCGCCCTGCATTCACAACACGAGTTCGACCGGGCGCTCGCACTCGCAGCCGAGGTCGCCGAAGCTGATCCGGGCCAGCTGGGTGCATCGGCCTTGATCGGCGATGCAAACTTCGAGCTCGGCAACTATCCCGCCGCTCGCGCCAACTACGACGACTTGGCAACGATCGAGCGCAGCGCTGCAACCGTGAGCCGGCTCGCTCGCCTGGCATGGGTGCAAGGTGACCGAACCGGAGCCGTAGACCTGGCGACCGAGGCACTCGAGCGCAGCGGCGACTTCCCGCAGCGGGCGAACGCCACGGCATTCTTTTGGTTTCAGCTCGGCCATTTCTAGTTCAAGGACGGCCAGACCGATACAGCGATCACCTCGCTTGAAACGGCGCTCGAAATCGATCCAGATTCGAGCGCAGCGAAAGAGTTGCTGGCCACCGTGCGCTACGCAACCAGCGACCTAGAGCAGGCCGCCGACCTGTATCTCGAACTCATCGAGAGTGGCCCGGGAGCCGACTTGTACGGAAGCTACGCCGATATTCTTGTCCAGCTCGGTGACACGTCTGCTGCCGCCGAGTACGAGACGCTCGGCGAGGCGCTCGCGACAGAAACCATCGATGCGTTCCCCGCCGAACGCCGCCACCTGGTCGGATTCTTCCTCACACGTGACCCCGGCCTTGCGCTCGAGTTGGCTGCCGCTGACCTGGAGGACCGCCAGGATGTCGGTGCCTATGACACCCTCGCCTGGGCGCTCTTTCACACCGGCGACTACACCGCAGCCGAAGAAGCCATCGAGACAGCACTTGCTGAGGGCACCCAAGACCCGTCATTCTTCTATCACGCTGCGGCCATCGCTTCGGCGAACGGTGACGACGGTGCGGCTGCGACATATGCACAGAAAGCACTGAGCATCAATGCGGTCTTCCATCCAACCGAAGCCGATGCGGCCCGCATCCTTGCCGGTTGAACAGGACGGTGCCGCATCCGCTCGCTGCGGCTGGGTGATGCGGCGGGTGGTGTCGGGGGGCTGACAGCAGCGACACCTAAGCTCGCGATCATGGGTGAGATTCAAGCGGTGTTGTTCGACATGGGTGGCGTGATCGTCCAACTCGACTCGCTCGAGAATGTGCTTGGGCCTACGTCATTGACGCCCGATGAGGTCTGGAACGCATGGATTCTCAGCGATGCGGTGCAGCAGTTCGAACGTGGCCAATGCAGTGTCGATCATTTCGCGGCAGAGATCCTTCGCGAGATGCAATTGGTCGGCACCGCCGACGAGTTCATCGACCGTTTCCTCGCATTTCCCAAAGGGCTCTATCCGGGAGCGGTCGAAATGTTGGCTGCGATGCCACCACACATCACGACCGGCGTCCTCAGCAACACGAGCGCGATCCACTGGGAGAACCAGCGAGACGCCGACGTCGTGCGTGGTCTGTGCCAGCGCTCGTATCTGTCCTATGAGCTCGGTGTCGCCAAACCCGACCGAGAAATCTTCGATCACGCCATCGCCGACCTCGGCATGGCACCGGCTCAGGTGTTGTTCATCGATGACAACGAGATCAACATCGCGGGTGCGCAAGCAGTTGGCATGCAAGCGGGCCTGGCCAAGGGTCCCGAAGCCGCAACCCGGGTGCTGCGCGACTTTGGGGTGATCTGATCAGACGGCTCGCGTATCGACAGCGTGCTCGTCATCAGAAACGAACCAGGCAATCGAGCTGTTGGTGCCTGGCGGAATCTCGGTGAACCCGCCATCGTGAATGCGGGTGGTAGCGACGTCATCCAATGCGCTCCACAGCGCTGCGGTGGGGTGCAGCACGGCAATTGGTCGACCGGCACGATCCCACGCTGCGATGGTGTCTGCGTCGGCAAACATCCATGCCCGCTGCCCGGCATGGGCCGACTGGGCGGCCTGCTTGCCCCAGCTCATCTCGAAGTATGGCGTGATCGCGATCGCCAGTGTCGAGGGCACCAATGGTGGAAGCTCGGCCTGCGGGGTCACCTCATCGAGGGCAGTCGACTGGATTTGCAACTTCGTCACTTCTCGGGGAGCCTCGGCCATTGGTGAAGGAACAAACGCCCGCACCTCGGCGCCGTCGCGTTCGACGGTCACGCCTGACACCGCTTGTGCCCGCTGCCAGGCCGAAGCCCGCGCCCGACGAACGATCTTGCGAATGCGTTGCCCATTCCACGTCTGCACCGACGCGTGCCAGATGCCGTGCGGTTGCGAGCGTTCGTCATCGAGCAGTTCGATCGTCGCCAGTGCTGCGGCTGCACACACGGCCGCGGTTGTTGGTGGGTTGAGCTTCTCGACCCGTGCCGCGAGTTGCAACGCCCAAGGCGAGGATGGTTCGGGTTCGTCCATGGACCAAGATGGTGCCATGTCTGAAGTCCGTCGCGTGGGTCAAGAACAACTCGGACCGGTTGCGCACACGATCGCGGCCTCGTTTGCCGACGACCCGATTTGGCGGTGGCTTTACGGCACTGCCGGCAAGATTCCGATCGACGATGGCATGGTGCTGGCACGAATGCTGGTCGCTCAGAGCACGCCGCATGACACCATTCACACGATCAGCGACTGCGGAGCGGTCGCGCTGTGGACTGCGCCCCGAGGGCCAAAGACAGACAATGCTGCCCCCGTCGCAGCCGAAGTTGCGGCGTACCAGATGGCCTTCGCTTCCCAACTCGGTGATCGAGTTGCACTGGCCGCATCGCTCAGCGCAGCCATAAAAGAGCACCGGCCGGCTGAGCCGCATTGGTACCTGGGCATTCTTGGCGCCGATCCCGACCGTCAGAACCAAGGTCTCGGAGGCAAGGTGCTGAGTGCCATGTTGCAGCGCACCGATCGGCTCGGGCTGTCGACCTACCTCGAATCGAGCAATCCTCGCAACTATGGCTTCTATCAGCGCCACGGATTCGTCGAAGCAGGCGAGTTGATCGTCGAAGATTCGCCGCCGCTGCTCGGGTTTCACCGCGTACCAAGCGAGGTTAGCGACAGCTGATTGGTATCAGTCGTCTGCGGGGTCTGTCAGCACCATGTCGAAACGTTCGGCGCAGTCAGGGCATCGATAAGCAACGAAGTCGCCCGAGATGAACGGGTCGTCGTCGGGCCTCTGTGTCAACCGATAACACGTTCCCTGGCATTCGACACAAACAATCTCGTCAGGCACTTCCACGGCTGCACTCTACTGTTCGACCGCGATGGGCGTCGGGCACTGCGAGCTGAGCCTGAACCTCGATGGGCGGGCATACTGCCGGGGTGCGCATTGTTGCAGGATCAGCCCGCGGACGCAGACTTGTCGTCCCCGACGGAACCTCGACCCGGCCGACGACCGACCGGGTTCGCGAGGCCACGTTCAACGCGCTGTTCAGTCTGGGCGTGATCGAGGACGCAACCTTCGTCGATCTGTTCGCAGGAAGCGGGGCGCTCGGGCTCGAGGCCTTGAGCAGAGGAGCCGCACACGCGACGTTCGTCGAACGCGATCGGTCAGCGCTTACTGCGTTGCGCACCAACATCTCGACGCTCGGGTTCGATGACCAAGCAACGATTGTTGCATCCGACTCGGTTCGCTGGATAGCGACAGCCGGACACCATGATGTCGTGCTCGCCGACCCTCCCTATGGCTTCGATTCATGGCCGCAGCTGCTGGCAACGGTCGAAGCCGACGTGCTCGTTGCCGAGTCCAACAACGCGATCGATGCTGTCGAACATTGGGTATTGGTACGCGAACGCACCTACGGAAGTACCGTGGTCACCATCCTGAGCGGGGCCGGCATCGAGTCGTGACCCAGCGCGCCTGACGAAGGAGTCGAACGCGTGACACGAGTGCTATACCCGGGGTCATTCGACCCAATCCACAACGGCCATGTCGACCTGGTCGAGATGGCCGCTGGCGCCTTCGACGAGGTCATCGTCGCAACCGTTGGCAATCCGGGAAAGGGCAGCGGCGTGTTCACTCTTGAAGAACGATTCGACCTCATCGGTGAGACGTTTGCACACATCCCGAACGTCACACCAATGATGCACAGCGGTCTGGTCGTCACGCTGGCACTCGAGAACGAGGTCGACTTCATCGTCAAGGGGTTGCGTGCGGTCAATGACTTCGAAAGCGAACTCCAGCAGGCGCAGATCAACAAGCGCATCGCAGGCGTCGACACGATGTTCATGCCAGCGATACCGGCCAGTTCATTTCTTGCTTCCAAGTACGTGCGAGAGATCGCCCGACTCGGCGGTGACGTAAGTTCCATGGTCCCTGGTCTGGTCTTTGATCGTATTCGTGCCAAAATGGCCACTCGTGACTGATTCACACCACTTCGATGACATGCAAGGAGGGGCACCTGCACAGGGTGCTCCGGCAGGCGTCGCCGATCTCGTAGCCGAGCTGCGGTACGTGATCGAGTCGGCTCGCCCGCTTCCGTTGTCCGCCAGCTCGACGATCAACAAAGACGATGTCTTGTCTCTGATCGACGAGATCCAGGCCAGCATGCCCGACGAACTCCGCTCGGCCCGTTGGCTGCTCAAGGAACGCGAAGAGTTCCGGGCAAAGATGCGCCGCGAGGGCGACGAGATCGTTGCATTGGCCCGCAATCGCGCCGAGCAGATGGTGCAGCGAACCCAGGTCGTCAAGGCCGCCGAGGCACGGGCCCGCAAGGTGCTCGAAACCGCCGAGTCTGATGCCCGGCGGTTACGCCTCGAGGCCGAAGACTATTGCGACCAAAAGCTTGGCAGCTTCGAAAACGTGCTGCAGAAAACGCTGCAACAGGTCGGTGCCGGCCGGGCGAAGCTCCAAGGCAACCTGCTCGACGAGCTCGTCGAAAAACCACCTCAAGCAGCGGTACATCCGCTCGACGATCCGTCGCCAATGGGTGATCCAATGCAAATGCCGCGGCAACCCGAAACACAGGGGAACTGACCCCGTGGCGACGGCGGCACTCATCGTC
>JBDNHG010000712.1:0-3873 GCA_041688925.1 Acidimicrobiales bacterium
ATAGTGAATGACCACTTCGATGTCGTCGACGTGGATGCCGCGGGCTGCCACGTCGGTTGCCACCAAGACGTCGAGGTCGCCATTCGAGAAGTCTTCGAGGGCACGTTCTCGACTCTTTTGTCTGAGGTAGCCGTGGATGGCACCAGCGGTGACACCGAGATCGTTCACGGATCGGACCAGGCGGTCAGCCCCGTGTTTGGTGCGGCTGAATACGAGTGTGCGGTGTGATGCTGCGCCGATGGCTGCAACGACCTTGGCACGGTCCATCTCATGAACGAGCAGGAACCGGTGTTTCATCGAGTCGACGGTTGTCGTGGGCGATTCGACCTCGAAGCGGGCCGGGTTGTTTTGGTATCGAGACACGAGCTTGTCGACCGCACCGTCGAGCGTGGCCGAGAAGAGCAACGTCTGGTGGTTGCCGGGGATGTGGCGCAACAGCCATTCAACCTGGGGCATGAATCCCATGTCGGCCATGCGGTCGGCCTCATCGACGATCACATGCTGAACATCCTCGAGCGAGACCTCTTTGCGTTCGATCAGGTCGATAAGGCGACCCGGCGTTGCGACGATGAAGTCGACGCCTTTGCCGAGTTGTTTGATCTGACGCTCGATGTCGGCGCCGCCGTAAATAGCGCACACCGTGCGATCGAGCATCTCAGCGATCGGGTCGAGCTCATCATGAACCTGAACAGCAAGTTCGCGAGTCGGCACGAGTGCCAGAGCAAGAGGTCGCTTCTTTTCGGCGATGCCGAGTTGTTGCAATACGGGAAGGCCGAACGCAAACGTCTTGCCAGAGCCGGTCTTAGCCTTGCCGCAGATGTCGCGGCCAGTGATGGCATCGGGAATCGATAGCGCCTGGATTGGAAAAGGTGACTCGATCCCACGGTCGGCTAGCGCTTTGACGATGGGCTCGCTCAGACCAAGGTCAGCGAAAGTTACAGACATATTGTGAGCGACTGTAACGCCGCTCGCCCCCGGCTACTCCTGGCGATGTTGACGTCTGGCACGTCGTGCCTATGAGTCGAGCGAGCTCATGACGACGCGACCGTTGCGCACAGTGACTCCTTCGGACGTCAATTTCTCGGTGTGACGCTGCTCGCTGCCCGGAACCAGACGACCGTTTGATGCAACCACCCGCCACCACGGAACCTCGCTGCCGTAGCGGCGCAGCGTTGAACCAACAGCTCGGGCGGCGCCAGGTTTGCCGACCTCGGCTGCGACCTCGCCATAGGTGACGATTTCACCGGGTTTCAGCGATGCAATCATGGCGAGCACGTCAGACTCGAAGTCGGTTGGTTCGGGGTCAGCCATCGTTACCGCCAGCCATTGTTACCAATGCCGCTGGTCAGGACTCGACCAGGGCCACGATCTCGATCGGTTCGGCGAAACCCTTGACCGAGACTGGCCCCAGTGCAATGGCTTCGGTGTTGACCATGATTGCCGACACGAAATCTTTGGGCGCAAGTAGCTGCCCCGGCTGGGCCATGTCGGCCAAACGCGAGGCCAGGTTCACGATCGACCCGATGTAGTCGTCGCCTTCGAAGAGGATTACCGGCCCGGTCGCCACGCCCGCCTTGAGCGGCAGCGGTGCGTCGCTATTCGTGAAGATATTGCGCAGGTCGGTCATTGTTTCGGCGAGGTCTTCGGCTTCGACACCAATGAGCATGGCGCCGTCGCCCAACCATTTGGCCATGCGCACGCCGTGGCGTGCGCATACTTCGCGGGTCGCATCGCGGAAGAACTTCAGCGCGAGCACCGCGGCCTCGTCACCCTGCTCTTGGGTGTACACCGTAAATCCGGAGAGATCCACGAAGCCGATTGTTCGGGTAACCCGGTTTTCGTAGGGGTTCCCGGCGATGAAAGTCACCGCATCAGGATATCGCTATTCCTCTTCGCCACGTGAAACCATTTGGGCCGAACGACCGCGGTCGTCGGCCACTGCGTCCTCGGCGTGGTCGTCATCCACTCCCAGATCGACGCGTGATTTCGTGGCTTTTCGTGCCCTGGCGTTGCGCAGCATGACTGCCGACAAGACAACGACGAATCCCATCATCCACAGGTTCACCCGTACACCGGCAATTTCTGTTGCCGGGTCGATGCGCAACGCTTCGATCCACAACCTGCCGATGGCGTAGGTGCCGGTGTAAACCCAGACCAGCTTGCCTGGCTTCAGGATCTTGGTTCGGTCAAGCCAGATCAAGAACCCGCACAACGCGAGATTCCACAGCGATTCGTACAAGAACGTAGGATGGAACGTCTCGAATTCGCCGAAGCCCGAGATGCGGTGCTCGGCATCGATCTCGAGTCCCCATGGCAGGGTGGTGGGACGACCGTAGAGCTCCTGGTTCCACCAGTTTCCCCAACGGCCGATCGCTTGCGCCAGTGCCACGCCGGGCACGATGGCGTCAAATACCTTGGCGCTTTCGAGTCCGCGTCGCCTGATGAAAAGCAGCGCGCCAGCGGTGCCACCCAGGATTCCGCCCGGAATACCAAGGCCGCCCTCCCAGATCTTGATCCAGTCGCCGATTGGCACGCTGTCGGTGAGCACGTGGTACATCCGTGCGCCGACAACACCGGCAGGCACGACCCACATCAACATTTCGACCGGGGTGTCGGGATGCATCCCTCGGGCAACGACGCGTGGACGCGCGACCATCGTGGCCGCGATGATGCCCAGGCCGATCATCAGCCCATACAGCGTGAGGGGCCGGGGCCCAATATCTATTGTGTTGAACGAAGGACTCGGGATCGACGCGATCCAGGCAGTGCTAAGCAACGATTTCAACAATGGTGCCGACGGGA
The DNA here is from genome assembly GCA_041688925.1 of Acidimicrobiales bacterium. Lineage (GTDB taxonomy): Bacteria > Actinomycetota > Acidimicrobiia > Acidimicrobiales > UBA10347 > UBA10347. The sequence continues at coordinate 2,803 of JBDNHG010000712.1, forward strand.
ACAGTGTCGGCGATGAAGCTGACAACCTCGTTGGGAATGCGGACACAACCCGACGAAACGTATTGACCCATCAGCTCGGGCTGGTTCGTGCCGTGCAGCGCGAGTTTGGGCATGCCGCCACCGCCGAAGGTGCCCAGCGCTTCGCTGAAAGCTGCGATGCTCAGTACCCAGTCGCCGTAGGCCGGGCTGAGACTCGCTCCAGGAATTTTCTCGTCAATGTACGCCCGCACGAGCGGTGTCGGACGGCTCTCGCGGCCCATCACGGCGATCTGGCCCTTGGGGATGAGTTCTTCGTCGCCACGAAACACCCGCACCAGGTTCTCGGAGAGATCGATCGTGATGTGATAGTTGTGCTTTTCTTCAGTGAAGAATGCGGTCTGCACCCAAGCGGTGGTGCCATTCGGCCGAACCGGTACCTGGACTTTTGCCCAGTTTCCCGAGTCGTCATACTCGTCGACCAGCAGCGCTAGCCGGTTGCCGAATACGGTCTCGGCGTACAGCGGGTATTCGAGTTCGATGCCGTCGAGTTCGTTCTTGTCGAACAGGGTGACGTTGTTGCCATTGGGCGCATCGAACACCGGCACGATCTGCACATCGTCGTTCACATGCAGCACTGCGACTTCCCACGGGTCAACGGCCTCGTCGTCGTCGGTCGCATCGTCTTTGCTGATGGTGATCGCCGAGTCATCGCCGGGAGCGGTGACGGGCGCCGTCGTGGGGATAGCTCCGACAACCGTCGCGCTTGGGTCGACATCGCTATCGGTGTCTGCCGCCGTCTCGTCGCTACCACCGCCACACGAAGCCGCTATCAGGATGAATGTCATGAAGACAGCGAGTGCCTTGGCAGTTGATCGTCGGAGTTTCATCTCTGCGTGCCTAACCAGTCTGAGCGCGAATATGCGTGGTGCCCGAGAAAAGTATCGAGCATGTGACCGAAGAGGGACGTAAAGCGCTCCCAATTTGTGATGTGACTCTGGTCCCACGACTCCGTCAATGCCAGCACACTCTGAGCGATAACGTGCGGATATGGGGCAATTGTTGGATCTCGGGTCGGCCTATGCATGGTTACAT
>JBDNHG010000713.1:0-4532 GCA_041688925.1 Acidimicrobiales bacterium
TGTCAACCAGATTGCGGCGAAAGGAGCGCTCCATGCTCTGGCCGATCGATGCGAGGTGCGGATGAGTTGTTTCGGGTAGTTCCACCGTTGAGTCCCTGACATTGTGCGAAGCGACGCCATCACGCCGCCCCACTATTTTCGTTGAGGAGCGCAACCAAAGCGCAACCAACCGAATGAGCTAGGCCTTCTGCACTATGTAGACCAGTCTTGGTTATGGAATTACTCTACCGTTTGGACCATATGGCCTAGTTGTAGCGGGGTTCTCCTACAAGTTTGGGCAAAAAGCGCAGTACCCGCGCCTTGCGGGGTGGCGCGGGTACTGCTGACAGCTGTCTGCGTACCACGTGCCGCGAGGCATAAAGTGTCGCATGATTGTCAGCGCAGCTGGTTTGCTGGTCGGGATGACCACATCCTGACAGTGCCTGTAGAGCGCAACCAAAGCGCAACAAGCGAGAGATTCCTCTCGAATAATCTTCGTTGCTGACACTTTTGGCCGAGTAGGGCGACGTTCGTCGTCGCCGACCTCAATGCTCCTTCAATGCTAGAGCCTGCCCCGTCGACCAAGAACTGCTGCGCCTTGCCATTCGCCACGGCCGATTACCCCGGGCGCTGGCGAACGTCAGTACGATTACTCTGTGCTCACGAAGAATTTGACATTCGTGGCGGCCGATCCGCCACGGCGTTCCTTCTTCGCTGCGTGGGATCCCGACAATCCCGGTGGCCTGGGCGCCGAGTCGACAATCGACGTCGAGCTGGCGCTCCCCGCTGCACGCGGCACCCGATCCCAGACTGTCGCGGCCGAGAAGCTACTCATCCGAGACGCCATCGACGACCTGGCAACGCTGCGTCGAGGCGACCCGGCGAGCCAATCAGCTCAGGTGTGGTCTGCTGTTGTACGTACCGCACTGTCACTCATCGCCGGCGGCAAGGTGCTGCCATGGGTCAGTCCAGCGGGCTATGACACGTGGCGTGTCGACCCGCTCGAGCCAGCAGATCACCAGATGCTCGATGCGCTCGTCGCGGCGCTGCCCGCAGTAGCGCATTGTGTGCCCGCGTCTGGGCGAGGCGCTATCACCGATCCGGCCTTCACCATCCGAGCAGCTTTCGACGCGATCGCCGACGCATTCATCCGAACGCCTGCAGCCCATCGGATTGGTTCGCTGCATCTGTTCGCCGACGCCAAGCCGACCAAGGTGCCTCACCTGCGACCGTGGGTGAACGATCTCGCCACCGCCCACTGCTCGAGCAGCCGATTGGTCTTGCGCATGCACCCGCCCGTGCACACGTCGCTTCGCGCCGATGCGCCAAGTGCCGACACGCTCGAATCAGAACATGACGCCGCTATCAACGAAGACACCAACCAGCCGTGGCGGGTCACCTTTGCGTTGCAATCGCGCGCTGATCCTTCGCTGCTCGTCGATGCCCGTGACTATTGGCTGGCCCCTACCGAGGTGATGGACCGGCTTGGGCACCAGGCCGAAACCACGCTGCTGGCCGGGCTGCTGACGGTGACGAAACTGGTCAAGCCCTGGTCTGGCCTTCTCGACGATGTCGCACCGGCCGAGGGCACGCTCGACGGCGAAGACCTCGACGACTTCCTCGACCAGCTCGACGCTCTCGATGCGGCCGACATCGATGTGCGGTGGCCGTCCGAACTTGTTGCACCCAAGATCAAGCGGCAGCTCGTTCTATCGGCGGGCTCGCCGAGCAGCGGTCTTCCGTCGGCACTCAATCTCGAGACCCTGCTCGACGTGAACTGGGAGTTCCTGCTCGATGGCATCGCACTGACCGTCGATGAACTCGAGGTGCTCGCCGATGCGAAACGCTCGGTCGTATCCCTGCGGGGACGATGGGTGCGCCTCGATCGCGAGACCCTCAAGAAGCTGCGTGCGCCGGCACCCAAACTCAGCGTCACGACTGCGCTGGCCGCGGCCCTCGGTGCCGACGTCGACTTGGCGAATGATCCCAACGCCGGAGAACTCGGCATCGAACCAGACGAGTCGATCAGCGTGCGCATCGTCGGCGCCCTCGACGAGCTGGTCATGCGCTTGCAAACGCTCAGCGGCGAACGGCTAGCCGAAGAACCACCGGGCCTGCACGCCGAGTTGCGCGACTATCAAAAGCGTGGTCTGGCTTGGATGGCCGACCTCTGTCAGCTCGGGTTCGGGGGCTGCCTGGCCGATGACATGGGACTTGGCAAAACCATCCAGGTCTTGGCGCTGCACGCGAGCCGGCGTGACCCTGAACCCGATGGGTCACCTCAGCGTCCAACCCTTGTTGTCTGCCCGACGTCGCTCATGAACAACTGGGCACGCGAAGCAGCCCGGTTCGTGCCCGACGTCGATGTCAGGATCTTCCATGGTCCAACACGCGATCTCGATAACCTGGCGCCAGGTTCGATCTTGGTGACGAGCTATGGCGTGGTCCGAAGCGATGCCGCTCGACTCGATTCGGTCGAATGGGGCCTCGTCGTAGCCGACGAAGCACAACACGCAAAGAACCCTCGATCTCGCACCGCCAGGGCACTTCGCCAAATCACCAGCGGAGTCCGCCTCGCCCTGACGGGAACACCGGTCGAAAACAATCTCAGCGAACTGTGGTCGATCGTCGACTGGGCGGTGCCCGGGCTTCTTGGACCACTCGAAACGTTTCGACGCACCATCGCTCTTCCCATCGAACGAGACGGCGACCGCGCCGCGACAGAACGCCTTAAGCGGTTGGTGCAACCATTCTTGTTGCGCCGCACCAAGACCGACGAAGGTATTGCCCCTGAGCTGCCTGCCAAGATCGAACGCGATCTCGTCGTGCCACTCTCGGACGAACAGGTCACGCTGTATAAGGCCACAACCGAGCAGGTGTTGGCCGAGGTCGCTGCGGCCGAAGGCATTGATCGCCGCGGTCTCATCCTCAAACTCCTCACTGGGCTGAAACAGATCACAAACCATCCCGCGCAGTACCTGGGCGAACCCGGACCCCTCGATGGCCGTTCCGGCAAACTCGACGCACTCGATGACCTGCTTGCGGCCGCCGAGGCCAGCGGCGAGTCCACCTTGATTTTCAGCCAGTATGTCGTCATGGCCAATCTCATCGCCGAACACCAACGACTACGCGGTCGGCGCATCGGCGTCCTGCACGGCGGGCTCTCGATCACGGCGCGCCAAACGCTCGTCGATCAGTTTCAGGCTGGCGAATTACGCGTGCTCATGCTGTCGCTCAAGGCCGGCGGCACTGGCCTGAACTTGACGGCTGCAACCAACGTCGTGCACTACGACCGATGGTGGAATCCAGCGGTCGAAGACCAGGCAACCGACCGCGCGTATCGCATCGGCCAGACCAAAGCGGTCACCGTGCACCGCATTATCACCGAAGGCACAGTCGAGGATCGCGTTGCTGACTTGCTCACCGCCAAACGCAAGCTCGCGGCGTCGGTCACCGGTGCCGGCGAAAGCTGGATTGGTGACCTCGACGACAATGACCTGGCCGAACTGGTCGAGCTGTCGGTGAAATGAAAGCGGCGACGAGGTAGCGCATGGCCAAAGCTCGACAATTCGGTACAACCTGGTGGGGGAAAGCCTGGCTCGACGCGCTCGAACAGCGCGCCTTGGTTGATCCCAACCGCCTCCCCCGCGGCCGAACCTATGCCCGCCAAGAACGGGTGCAGGCACTCGATCTCTCGCCCGGCGAACTGCGCGCCAAGGTGCAAGGTTCGCGTCCCGCCGCCTACACGACCATCCTGTCGTTACGCGTACTGAGCGACAGCGAATGGGATGTCGTTCTCGATCTGGCGATGAGCAAGGCCAGCAATGTGGCCAGTCTGCTCGCGGGCGAGATCCCGCCTGAGATCGGCGATCAGGTGCTGCCCGACCGAGGTGACCTCGGCCCCGAGTGTTCGTGTCCCGACTGGGCCGAACCCTGCAAACACGCAGCCGCGCTTTGTTATGTGGCCGCAGACCTGATCGATGCAGACCCGTTCGCATTGCTGACGCTTCGTGGCCGCAGCCGCGATCAGGTGCTGACAGCGGTTCGAGAGCGGCGCAGTCAACGCCTCGGCGTCACGCTGGCGCCGTCGAGCGATCAACCCCGGGGCGCTGACCCCACCGTCTCGGGTGCGCAAGCATTTCGGCGCGAACCGCGGCCGCTCGAACGGTCACCGGCCCTTCCCGCTCGGCCAGCAGTGATGTCGCCTCTCGCCGTGCTGCCCGGTGCCGACGCCGGTATCGACACCGACGAGCTGAGCGCGCTCGTGCGAGACGCTGCCGAACGTGCGTGGGCAATGCTGGTCGGTGGCGCCGAGAGCGGACTAGGTCTGAGCGTCGGCGCCGATGTCGTACGACGAGCAACGCGCGGTGACATCGCACAGATTGCGGCGACGACCGGTGTCGCTGTCGGCGAGTTGGGGGCGGCTGTCGCCGCATGGAAGGTCGGTGGCCCCGCCGGCTTCCGAGCGCACACGGCGCGACCCAACGTCGATCCCGCAGCGTTGTCTCGTGGGCAGTCCGCGCTCGGGCAAGGCGCTCGAGTGCGGGGCAACA
>JBDNHG010000714.1:0-2901 GCA_041688925.1 Acidimicrobiales bacterium
CCCAGCCAGCATCAACCACATCACAACACCGTCCGGCTTTCAGCTCGTGCCTCGCCGAAACCCTGCGCGAGCCGAATCCTCAACGGTCCCAGCCAGCATCAACCACATCACAACACCGTCCGGCACCAGCATGACGCCGTGGAACGAGTTGCGCACAGTTGCACTCGTGGGGACCGAACGTCGAGCACTTCCCGCCGCTGCCTCAGACTCGGCGTTCAGCGCTCTTCCCGCAGAACTCACTGCCGAGCAACGAGCGTTGCATGCCGCCGCGTTCTTGGCCATCGCTCGCCATGCCGGTCGCAGCGCCAAACGCGCCGCAGCACCCGCCATGCGGGCCGCTGGTGGCACCTCAACAAAGGAACGCTTCGCCCCCACCGGTGCCGTCCAACTACTCGAACTCATGTTGAGCGGCAATGCCGGACCCGGAAAAGTCAGCGATTCGTTACTCGAGCAATGGTTCACGCGCTGCGCAGAAACAGGCTTGATCCTTCCGCACCGCTTGCTCGTATCTGTCCTCGAGTACGCGACAACCACCACGACGCTCCGCGACCAGGCACGCTCCGTGCTGGGCGACCGTGGCACTTGGCTTGCGACCCAACGAGACAAATGGAAGTGGGCCATCGCACAGCCCACGGTCGAAGAATTCGGGACCGCCAACATCGACCTCGACGATCTGTTGCAACTTCCCGGCGACCAACGCGACGCGCATCTGCGAGCCGCTCGCGCCAACGACGCTGCTACCGGACGCCATCTGATTGCCGAGACATGCGCAAAACTCGACGCCGCGTCGCGTGCCCGCGTGCTTGCCTGTCTCACCAATGAACTCACCGCCGATGACGAGGAACTGCTCGAAAGCGCACTCGATGACCGCAGCAAGAACGTGCGCATAACCGCCATTGAATTGCTCAACGCGATGACAAGCTCTGAGCGCGCCGGCCGTCTCGCCCGTCAACTCGAATCGTTGGTGTCGACCAGCGGCCGGCTGCGCACCACGCTCAACGTCGATTATCCGCTCGCTCCCGAGGATGGGCAGCTGCGAGATCTTCCACCCGACGGGCGCGGCATGATCGAACAACGATGGTTCGATGCCATCATCGCCGGCACACCACTCGGCTGGTGGGAGGACACCCTGGCCATGAAACCGGCAAGGATCGTGCGTCTCAAGTCGAATCAGCCCAGCGACCTGGCTGCAGCCTGGAGCGTCGCTGCGATGGCGCAGCACAATCAGCCGTGGCTCGAAGCACTCTTCGATCTCACAAAACAGCCCGTGCTGTTGCCGTTCATCGGCAATGACGCGGCCGCCGACGCCTTTCTTGCCAGCCCCAAAGAACGGGCAGCACAACCAAAGCAGCTCGCCCTGCTGACCGCGGTCGCCGGGCCTTGGCCACTCGGTTTCTCGCACGACGTCATCGATTGGGTGCGCTTCGGCAATGACGGCAAAGGGGCGGCCACCCGTGCGAATCAAACCCAGATGCTGCTGGGCGATCGACTCAACTGCGGCGCGCAGGCCGACCTCACGCGGTGGCTCGACCAGGTCCGCGACGGAGAACACGCGCCGCTGCAACGCTGCCTGCGCAACATCATCCAGCAGCTCTCGTTGCGCACCAACATCGATCAGGCATTCCACCAACATCAATAGTGACGTCCCCTGGGGACGTCACTACTCGACCACGACAGACCAGCGATAGGCCTTTCATGACTACCGAAGCCACGACTGAGGACCTGCTGCGGTCCCATGCCGAAGTGCAGTACGCCGATGAACTCGTCGCACTCGACGCCACCGACACCCGTGCCCGGCCGCCGCAGTGGAAGCTGTCGCCATGGGCGGTTGCCACCTACCTGCTGGGCGGCACGCTCGACGACGGCACCGAGATCTCTGCCAAATACCTGGGCTCACGTCGCATCATAGAAATTGCGATCGCGACGTTGGCGACCGACCGAGCGCTGCTACTGCTCGGCGTGCCCGGCACCGCCAAGACCTGGGTGAGCGAACACCTCGCTGCGGCGATCAGCGGCAACTCGACGCTGATCGTGCAAGGAACGGCAGGCACAAACGAAGAGGCCATTCGTTACGGATGGAACTACGCTCGCCTGCTCGCCGAAGGCCCCTCACGCGATGCCCTCGTGCCCAGCCCAATCATGCGGGCGATGGAAGCCGGGGCGATCGCACGGGTCGAAGAGCTCACCCGCATCCCCGCCGACGTGCAAGATGCGCTGATCACCGTGCTCAGCGAGAAGACGCTGCCCATCCCCGAACTCGACAGCGAAGTGCAGGCCCGAAAGGGCTTCAGCGTCATCGCAACGGCCAACGACCGCGACAAGGGAGTCAACGAGCTGTCGTCGGCCTTGCGGCGTCGTTTCAACACCGTCGTGTTGCCGCTGCCCGATTCGGTCGAGCAAGAGGTCGAGATCGTGCGCACCCGGGTCGCGGCGCTCGGCAAGACGCTCGAGCTTCCGGCCGACCTCGAGGCATTGAGCGAGATCCAACGAGTCGTCACCGTGTTCCGCGAGCTGCGTTCGGGCGCCACGCTCGACAATCGCACGACGATCAAGTCACCGTCGGCGACGCTCAGCACCGCCGAGGCCATCTCGGTCATGACGAACGGCGTGTCACTGGCAGCGCACTTCGGCTCAGGCGAGATCGAAGCCGCAGATATTGCCGCGGGGCTGATTGGTGCGGTGGTCAAGGACCCGGTACAAGACCGCGTCGTCTGGCACGAATATCTCGAGACGGTCATGCGCAAACGCGCCGACTGGACCGACCTCTACGAGGCATGTCGGGCGCTCGACTGATGGAGCGCCTTGATGAAGGGCACAGCTCTCCATGAGGATGTTTTCGTTGTGAGCGGTTCAGAACCGATCGTAGAGATTCTGGGCATCCGCCATCACGGACCCGGATCG
>JBDNHG010000715.1:0-4650 GCA_041688925.1 Acidimicrobiales bacterium
CTTCGGCAGTCAGCTGCGCACCAGGCACCAGCGTGATGAACGCCTTGGGAATCTCGCCCGCTTCGTCGTCGAGCACGCCGATCACGGCGGCGTCTGCAATGGCGGGGTGTGTCAGCAGCAAGCCTTCGAGTTCGGCTGGCGGAACCTGAAAGCCCTTGTACTTGATCAGTTCCTTGAGGCGGTCGACGACGAAGATATAGCCGTCTGCGTCGAAGTGGGCGATGTCGCCCGTGTGCAGCCAACGATCGGCATCGATCGTCTCGGCGGTGGCCTCGTCGTTGTTGAGATATCCCGTCATGACTTGGGGACCACGGACCCACAGCTCGCCGTCCTCGCCGACACCGAGGTCGTTCCCTTCGAGGTCGACGATGCGGCACTCGGTGTTCGAGATCGTGACGCCCGAGGCGCCCGGCTTGTTGTCGAAACCGGGTGAGGCGTGCGAGACAGGCGACAATTCGGTCATGCCGTATCCCTGCACAACTGCGCAACCCAGTCGCGCCGCACACTCGTCGCCGAGTTCGGCCGACAACGGGGCGGCACCCGAGAAGATGATCTTGATCGAACTGAGGTCGTATTGATCGACGATGGGGTGCTTTGCCAGTCCGAGCACGATCGGCGGCACCGCAAACAGCCAGTTGACCTTGCGTTCTTGGATGATGGACAGGGCCTGTTCGAGATCGAAGCGGGGCATGGTGATGATGGTGACGCCGTTGGCGAGCAGGCCGTTCATCAGCACCTGCATGCCGTAAATGTGGAAGAACGGCAGGGCGGCGAGCGCAATATCGCCTTGTTCGAGCAAGAGAACATGTTCATATTGTGCGATGTTTGCGGTCAGGTTGCCGTGGGTGAGCATGACACCCTTGCTTCGCCCGGTGGTGCCCGACGAGTAGGGAAGCACGACGACATCGCTGCTTTTCACCGGCACCTGTTCGGTCAACGGCGGGCTCGTCATGAGGTCCATCATCGACGGCACGCCCTCGACCGGGTCGATCGTCATGATCTTGGTCACGTTGGTTCCCTCGATGGCGTCGTTCGCCGTATCGAGGAACATCGAGACGGTGACCAGGATGGTCGCGCCCGAGTCTTGCAACTGACGGCGGATCTCACCAGCGGTGTAGGTGGGGTTGATCGTGGTGACGATGCCGCCGGCATAGGCGACACCGTGAAAGAAGAGCGCGTACTCGGGGATGTTCGGCGCCATCAGCGCAAGCGTGGACCCGAGACCGAAGCCGGTCGCAGCAAGACCGCCGGCGAGTGTTTGGATGCCGGTCCGAAGCTCGGCGAACGTCATGGTGCGTCCGGTCGGCCCATCAATGATGGCCGGTTTGTCCGCAAGTGCGTCGGCGTGACGCAACGTAAAATCGGTAATCGAGACGTCGACCGGAATTTCGACATCAGGTAGATGGGACGTGTAGATCATGGGACCTCGCAGGCACTCGTTGGATACCTGACTGACGCTACCCACGCAGATTCTGTTCTACTAAGGGAATGGCACTCGATTCGCATGTGACCCCACTTCCACCCGCTGGCCTGTTCTACGACGACATGCACGTCGGACTCAGATTTCCATCGCCGCCCGGGGTGATGCTCGATGCCGGAATTGCGTCGCTCTACACGGCAATAAGCGGCGACAGCATGGCGCTGACGCTCGATCAAGATCTCTGCCATGCCGTTACCGGCAACTCTGCGCTGCTGGTCAACCCGGCATTGGTGATGCATGTCTCGATCGGCGCCAGCACCGTGGCCACTCGAAACGTGATCGGCAACCTGTTCTATCGCAACGTCGTGCTGGCCCAACAGGTTCACCAGGGCGAAACGCTCCGCACGCTCACGAGCGTGGCGGCCATGGCCGACTCGCGTCCCAAACCCGGCTCGCCTCCACGCGGCAAGGCGCTGCTGCGAATTCAGACCACGACGCCCGGTGGCGAATCGGTCGTCGACTATGAGCGATGCCCGCTGCTGCCGTGCCAGGGTGCCGACGCACCGGGGCATGGTGACGACATTGGCCCGTCTGCCCCAGAGCTGGACCTCGGGTCCTTCACCGGCGCTGTTCCCGATGGATGGAATCTTGCCCCACTAGGCGAACACGACGAGTGGGAAACCAGCGCTGCTCGGGTCGACCATCAACGCGACATGGTCGACATGGCAACGGCGCTCGTGCGCATCACCCACAACCAGGCCGCGGTGCACCGCGACGTCGACGCTTCGAGTTATGACGGTCGTCTGGTTTATGGCGGTCATACCGTTGCTCTGGCCCAAGCCTCGCTCAATCGGGTGCTCGGCGGGCTCGCCACCGTCGTTGGTTGGCACTCGTGTAACCACACTGCGCCGGTCTTCGAAAACGACATCTTGTCGTGCAAACACACCCTCGTCGACCAGGTTCGTGTCGGGGCAGGATGGTGCCGGGCCGTGCACATCGAGGTCGACGCACACCGACCGGGCGACGAGCCGGTCAAGGTGCTCGACTGGACACCGATCATCTACACGACCTGACCCGAGTCGTGTGCTGCTGCCGACACGAGAAAATCGAAAGCGCGTGCCGTCGGGGCACACCCGCTAGCCCAAGGCACCGCCGAGTGGTATGCCGATTACGTTGGTCAGAATCGCGTCATTCAATTCGGCCTGATCGAACGATGCTCCCTCGATCAGGGCGCCGGTCAAGTCAGCTCGATGTAGTTTCGCCTCGTTGAAGTTGGCCCCGCGCAGATCGGCGCCGGTCAAGTTGACGTCATTGAGATTGGCCCTAACAAGGCGGGCGTCTCGCAGGATCTCCTGAGACAGGTTTGAGCCGTTAAACTTGGCATCGTCGAGTATTGCACCGGTGAAGTCAGTACCGATGAGGCTCGCTGTTTGCAGCGATGCGTTGGTGAATTCAGCGCCGGTTGCATCGACGCCCGAGAGGTTGGCGCCTTGAAGCTTCGCTTCATCGAGTTCAGCGTCGGTCAGATTCGCATTCTGGAAATTCGCACCTTGGGCAAACACACCGGTGAGATCGCCTTCGCTCAGATCGGCGCCGACGAGGTTGGCACCGTGCAGTTTGGCGCCCGTGAGGTCGGCCCCCTGCAAGTCCAACCCGCTCACGTCGCAGTTAGCCAAATCGGCACCGCTTAGATCGAGTTCGCCGAGCTGCGCCAGTTCACAGTCGATTCCAACCCCGTCGGGTGTAGCAGTTGGTGTCGGCGTGGGAGCAGGCGTCGACGTTGCCGTCGGCGCAGGAACCGGCGTGGGAGCAGGCATCGGTGTAGCTGTGGGCGTCGGCGCGGGAACCGCAGTTGGCACCGGCGTCGCAGTCGGCGTTGGTTCGTCGACTATGAGTACGCCGAAGTCGGCGTGGCGGACGGTCACCGAGTAGTCGGCGTCGGCGACAAGAATGGTGATGGTGTGGAACCCGTTGCCCAGTTCGCTCATCATGATGCCAAGCCTGGCCAGGCCATCGGCACCGGTGCTCAACAGGTCATAGGCGCACGTCGTTTCGATGTTCGTCGGTGGACCGTCGCCATAGCGATCATCGATATAGAACCAGACCGCTGTGGTGGTCTCGGGAACCGTCGCGAAGATGAACAGTTCGGTGTCGGGGCCGACGAACCCTGTGCCGTCGAGCGCAACTCCGTCACGACGGTCTTCGTCGAACGAGAACTCGATCATCGACTCGTTGTAGCCGGTGCAGACGTCAGAAAGTGGCGTGTTCGAAGCAACGGTGATCGTGACCGTCGCCGTGTCACACAGGCCATCGGAAATCCGATGAGCCGGAATTGCAGATCCGATAGAGGAACGAGTCCTGGCCGACATAACCATCTATGGCCCGATAGTGCACATGGCTGTTGTGCACCCGGAACTCACCGAGGACGGCGTGCTCCGGTGCAACGATGATCTCGAGCGTGGACTTGTCGAGCGTGCTGCCACCCTGTCGGGCGTCGTTCCCGAGCACGTGCAGGTTGCGTCGTTGACCGCTCTCGAAAGCGTAAATATCGTCGGTAGCGAGAGGGCATCCGGGACCGGCAGGACATTCGATCACCGCGGTAGGTGTTGCGGTCGGCGCAACGGTCGCGGTGGCGGTCGGAAGCGGGATCGGCGTCGTCGTCGGAACTCGAGTCGCGGTGGGCACCGGAGCAGAGGTCTGCGTCGCGGTCGCAATCGGCGTCGCGGTCGCAATCGGCGTTGCGGTGGGCAGCGGCGCAGTCGTAGCGGTGGGAGTCTGCGTCGCAGTCGGCAGCGGGGTCGACCTCGGTGGTACTGCGGTTGCAAGAGGCTCACGGGTGGGCGTTGCTGTTGCCGAGGGAGTCGCCGTTGGCGGCGGTGAAAGTATCGAGGTCGGAAGCGTCGGCGTCGCGCCGGCGCGTGGCGCAGAGGTCGCCGGTTCGCTGGGGACAACCAGGTCAAACGGTGCGGTGGTTGGTGCAACAGTCGCCGTGGCGGCTGGAGCTCGGGTTGGGGTAGGTGTCGGCGTCGCAGGCACAACAACGACGGGCGCCGGAGTCGAGCTTGTGGACTCAGACGACCGCGTGACCTCGAAGTCGAACAGTGGGGCAGATGACGGCGTAGGTGTCGGTGTTGCAGTCACAACAACGAGGAGCGCCGCAGCCGACGGAAGCTGCATGGTCGTCGAGGCGGGCGCCGGCGGTGTCGGCGTCGCAATGGCAAGTCGGTCGC
>JBDNHG010000716.1:0-5559 GCA_041688925.1 Acidimicrobiales bacterium
ATGATGGGAGCGACCCTCGACCGCGAGGCCCGTTTCATGGCCAAAGAGTCGATCTTCAAGAGCCCATTCTGGACCAAGTTCATCGTCGCGCTCGGTGGCTTCCCCGTCAAGCGGGGCACCTTCGACCGCACCTCGTTGAACAACGCTCGGGCCATCCTCGAACGAGGTGAGATGCTCGTGGTCTTCCCCGAGGGGGCGCGCCAAGAGGGTCCTCGCATCAAGCCGGTGTTCGAGGGCGCCGTATGGCTCGCAGCGCGGGCTAGCACACCGATCGTGCCTGCCGGCATCGGCGGTTCGCGCTACGTCATGCCCATCGGGGCGAAGTTGCCGCGACCCAAAAAGGTCGTTGTGATCTTCGGCGAGCCGATCTACGTCGGCGATCCCGACAAGCCAGGGCGGGTTCCCCGCAGCGAACTCGAAGCTGCAGCCGCAGACCTACGCGAGCGGCTTCAAGACGTCTTTGATCGAGCCCAGATTGCAGCAGGCACGCCGAACCGTGCGTGGTCACCCGACGAACCCGGCATCAACGACCGCATCGAACCCTGGGCTGAAGACGGGTAGTCCGCCTTTTTCGCTGGGGCGAAAAACGCTGTTTTGGAGTTGTCGCGTCGACGGTCCCGGATCGCTTCGCTACCTCCTTCGTTCCCCAGTAGTCCGCCTTTTTCGCTGGGGCTCGCGAACGCTGCGTGAGCTGAGTAGTTCGTCTTCCCGGGGGCTTTTCTTGGCCGCTGGGGTAGTAGGCGTTTTGGCCGCAAGGCACCGAGAGTTTCGAGAGGGGAGGCGTGCTGGGTAACACTGGTGGGATGGCTGACCTTTACGAGACGATGAGCACACTGCGAGCAGTGCGACGGTTGCGGACCGATCCGATACCCGACGACGTGATGGAGCGGCTGCTGCAAGCCGCCTGCTGGGCGCCGACGGGCGGAAACCAGCAGCCGTGGACGGTCATAGTTGTGACCGACCCAGCGAAGAAGCTGGCGTTGAAAGAGATCTATCAGCCGCAATGGGCGGCCTACGTCGGGGACTATCAGGACCGTCTAAAATCCCTGGGCGATGACGAGGCCGACAAAAAGTCGCGCGCATTCGCGGCTGGCGACTATCTGGCCGACCATCTGCACGAGGCTCCAGCGATTCTGATGTTCTGTGCCGATCCGGCTCGCATGGCGATCACCGATTCGAAACTCGACCGCATCAGCATGGTCGGTGGCGGCTCGGTCTACCCGCCGGTGCAGAACCTGATGTTGGCGTGTGTCGCCGAAGGCATTGGTTGCACGCTGACGACGTTGCATTGCCTCGAGGAGCCAGCTGTTCAGGCCGCGCTCGACATCCCGGCGCAGTGGGCCACGGTTGCCATGGTGCCGATTGGTTATCCCGTCGGCAAAGGCCACGGGCCAATCACTCGACGCCCGATCTCCGAAATGGTCTTCCGCGACTCGTTCGGCACCGCCTGGGAACGCAGCGCATAGGCAACGAATCTGTCGCAGGAATTGTCGGGTCGTGCGCCACCCAGCTGTTCTACGTCGACCGCTAACCCGTGTGGCGAGTTGACTCAGACGAGTTCGGCCAGAACCTGGCTGGCGCCGACATGGCGGTCTGATCCGATGCCGTCGATTGTTGGTCCGCCGACGGTGACCGACGCTGCCGACGCCAAAGCGGTCAGCAGATCGCGGATCGGTGGTGGTGGAGGGAAGTATTCGTCTTCGTCGACGACTCGCACTTCCTCGACCCCGTTTGTTGGAGCGAGCTTGGCAATGACTTCGGCCACGAGTTCTTCGGGTGCCGAGGCGCCTGCCGTGACGCCGACGGTGCCGGTCAAGTCGTCGGGCAGTTCGGCCGCAGAGTTGATTCGCAGCACCAACGGACAACCGCTCTCGGTGGCCAGCTTGGCCAGAGCGAGTGTGTTCGACGAGTTTGGCGAGCCAATGACCACCATTGCGTCGCATCGTTCAACGAACGACAACAATGCGCTCTGGCGGTTGGTGGTGGCAAAGCACAGGTCGCTGCGGCCGGGCGTCCACATGTTGGGGAAACGTGCTTTGGCAGCATCGGCAACGTCGCTCCAGTCGCGATGCGAAAGCGTCGTCTGGGCGAGCAGCGCGAGTGGTTCATCGAAGTCGGGCAGCGCGGCAACGTCTGCGATCGATTCGACCCGATCGATTGCATCGGGGGCCACAGCTATTGTGCCGACGGCTTCTTCGTGGCCGTCGTGGCCGACATAGATGATGCGGAAACCCTTGCCGGTGCGCACCCGTACCTCGTGATGCACCTTGGTCACAAGCGGGCACACCGAGTTGACGGTGAAACTTCCTGTGGCCTCTGCGTCTGCGACGACCCCGGGGCCAGAGCCGTGGGCGCTCAGCATGATGGGTGAACCTTGGGGCACCTCGTCGATGCTGTCGACAAAGACCACGCCCTGCTCTTCGAAGCGGTGCACCACATCTTGATTGTGCACGATCTCGTGATAGCAGTAGACCGGCGGCGGAAACGTGCGCACCATGGTCGCCAATGCCTTGATCGCCATTTCGACGCCAGCGCAGAACCCACGGGGCGCCGCCAACAACACCTGATTAGCCGTCACCACATCAGGCTAATCACCGCAGGCGAATAGTGACGTCCCCAGGGGAAGTCACTATTGCCGGTTCCGATTTCGCGCTGGTTGACTAGTCCAGTGCGAGTCGTGGTCTTGGCTGTTGTGGGCATGGTTGGACTGTGGCTGGCATTCATGGTCTGGCTGTTTGTTGTCAACCGCAAGATGCCGGTAAAGGAATTCGCCCGGCTGGTGCCCGACGTGCTTAGGCTCATTCGGCGGTTGGCCACCGACAGGGACATTCCTCGTTCGGCTCGGCTGTTGGTCTGGTTGCTGGTGGCGTACTTGGCGTTTCCGATCGACCTGGTTCCGGATTTCATTCCGGTGATCGGCTTCGCAGACGACGTCATCCTCATCTCGCTCGTTCTGCGGCGGCTCGTCCGCCACTCGGGGCCCGACAAGATCGACGAGCATTGGCCGGGCACTCCCGACGGCTTGGCCGCTGTCCGCTCGCTGCTGCGACTGCCCGCTGCTGAATAGTGACGTCCCCAGGGGACGCAGTTGCAACGGAATTGCGCAGCGGTAGCACCAGAGGGGGCCCGACACTAGCCTGAGGAGATGAGTGCGCCGGTCGTGGTTGACCTTGAAGAAGGTTCGCCGGCAGATTTAGCCGGCTTGGCTGTTGGCGACGCCGTTGTGGCGCTCAATGGCCAATACCCGCGCGACGTGATCGAATGGCAGCGGCTGGTCGACGAACCCGATCTCGAACTCGAGATCGACCGCGGTGGCCTGACGATGACAATCGAGGTCGACAAGCGGGCCGGACAACCGCTTGGCATCGATGTCGACGCCGCGATCTTCGATCGGGTGCGTACGTGCGATAACCACTGCGATTTCTGTTTCATCTATCAATTGCCAAAGGGCATGCGTCGCTCGCTCTATCTCAAGGACGATGACTATCGCCTGTCGTTCCTCTACGGAAATTTCACGACGTTGACCCGATTCACCGAGGCCGATCTCGAACGCGTCATCACCGAACGCCTTTCGCCGCTCTACGTCAGCATCCATGCCACCGACCCCGACGTGCGCACCCACATGCTTCGCAACAAGCGTGGAGCGATGAGCTTGCGATGGCTTCAAGCGATCCTCGACGCCGACATCGAGGTGCACGGCCAGATCGTCTGTTGTCCTGATGTGAACAATGGCACTGTGCTCGAACAGACGCTGGCTGGGGTTCTCGACCGATACGAGAAGCTCGCCAGCATCGCGGTCGTGCCACTGGGAGTGAGCCGGTTCTCGCCGGTCGACGCAATGCGGGCCCACACTGTTGCCGAAGCCCGAGAAGTCGTCGAGATCATCGACCGGTGGCAAGGAATCTTCAGCGACGTGCTAGGCCACCGCATGGTGTTCGCCGCCGACGAGTACTACCTGCGAGCCGAGCTTCCCTTTCCTGGATTCGACTCGTATGAAGATGTCGACATGCACGAGGACGGCATCGGCATGGCGACTACCTTCGCGCGCGAGTTCCGCGGTGAGGCCGAGGAAGCAACGAATACAGCAAGCGGTTTCTTTGCTTGGGTCGAGGGTGCTCCTGCCGAGGGTTATCGGGCGCCTCGCAGCGCTGATAGCAGTAGCGCGGATAGCAGTGCGGACAGCGGTAGCGCAGTGGCGTCGACTGCGGTGACGCTTCAGGCTCGTCCTCGCAAGGACCGAGCGATCGCTGTCCTGACCGGAACACTGGGTGCGCAGGTCATCGAACCGCTGATTGCGGCCTCTGATCTGCGGGTGCCAACCCGTGTGATTGCGGTCACCAACGACTTCTTTGGCGGCAATGTCGGCGTGACCGGCCTTATGGTTGGCGAGGATCTACAACGGGTTCTGGCCGCCGAACCCGAAGGCGACCGCTATCTTCTTCCAGACGTGTGCCTGTCGAATGGCCGCTTCCTCGATGGCCTGACGGTCGACGATCTACCACGCCCGGTCGAAGTGATCGCGACCAACGGCATCTCCCTACGGAAAGCAATCGGCGCATGAGCGAGTACATCGGCGACGACTACGAAGAAGTAACGCCAGATCAGATCCCTGCGGGTGATCTGCCGACGCTGGCGATCGTGGGCCGGCCAAATGTCGGAAAATCGACTCTTCTGAACCGCATTGTGGGCCGGCGCATCGCCATCGTCGAAGAGAAGCCTGGTGTCACCCGCGACCGCAAAGAGGTCGTGAGCGATTGGCTCGGACGTTTCTTCGTCGTTGTCGATACGGGCGGTTGGAGCGCCGCTAACAACAATGCTCTCGACGCAAAGGTCACGCTCCAGAGCGAGCAGGCGATCCAAGAAGCAGACATCGTGCTGTTCGTCGTCGACGTGACCGCAGGTGTGACTGCCGAAGATGCCCTGGTCGCCGATGTCGTCAGGCGCCGCAAGGGCCCGACACTGCTCGTAGCCAACAAGGTCGATCACTCGGGTCTGAAGAACCAGATGTGGGAACTCATGTCGTTGGGCACCGGCGAGCCGTATCCCGTCAGTGCAATGCACGGCGACGGCGTTGCCGATGTGCTCGACAAGGTGGTAAGTCTGCTCCCTGAGATCGACGAAGAAGCGATCACAGCGTTGGCCACGTCGGTCATCAGCGACCCCGAGGCGGCCTATCTGTCGATCTCGATCGTGGGCCGGCCAAATGTCGGCAAGTCCACGCTGTTCAACCGTTTGGTCGGAGCCGAACGAGCCGTTGTGCACGATATGCCCGGCACCACTCGTGACAGCATCGACACCATCGTCGAGACCGAGATGGGCGACGTGCGTTTCGTCGACACCGCCGGCATGCGCCGCAAGTCACGAATCGACGAAGACACCGAGTATTACTCGATGCTGCGTGCCCTGAAGTCGATCGACAAGTCCGATATTGCCCTGCTGGTGATCGATTCGACGGTCGGTATCACCCACCAGGATCAGCGTCTTGCCGAGCGCATCGATGGCGCTGGCTGTCCAATTGTGGTCATACTCAACAAGTGGGAGCTGCTCGACCCTGAGCAA
>JBDNHG010000717.1:0-1932 GCA_041688925.1 Acidimicrobiales bacterium
CCCGCCAAACCGTCCTCGACCACGCCTACGCCACCAACCCCCACCGATTCCGCAAACGCCCCACCGCACCAACCATCGCCAACATCACCTGGATCAACCAACCCGACGAAAACCTGTCTCACACCTATTGACACGCTCCGCGCCGAGACCGGATGCTTCGACAGCGCGTGCCGTCGCTGACGCGCACACAAGGCTCGCCGCCCACAGTCTCGTCGCATCCACCGCCGCCACGATCCCCTGAGTGCCAGCCGAGGTCCGCTGCACCATCGTCCTCCCGCAGAGATCGGCTCGACTCGCTGCCACCGGCGAGTTCGGGAAGTCGAAACTCTCCGGACGACTTTGATCTTCACCCATGGCGAGCACGTCGCAATGGTCTGCCTTGAACGCCAGCGCTTCCTCGACGGTCGCGACGAGATAGATCGCCGACGCCCCGGCCCCGAACGCGTATGCCGCAGTGGTGAACGCCCGAATGACGTCGACGACAACGACCGCACCGTCCACGCCGTCGAGTTCCCAGCGCATGACCTGGCGGCTTCCCATCGGCTCAGTGTTGCAGGCCGCCATCTTGGAATTGGCGAGCGTTATCGCACAGATGACCGAGCACCGACGTGCCGATCTGCTCGGGTTGGACGCCGATCTCGTCCCGATCGTCATCGAGCGCACCAGGGGGTGCTGGCAGCCGTCCGGGCTGTCGCTCTCGTCACCACCGTCGAGCTCGTGGAATGGGCCGACCGAATGGAACCCCACCCACACTGACCGATCAGCACGGTCTCAGGACAGGGATTCGCTACGACTCAGGTACAGCGCGACCGTCAGCGCCGACGTGCCGAGCGCGAGGGTCCACGAGGCGCGCTTCCGACCCGTTGCGGCGGCGGCAAGAACACCTGCAACCGAGACCGCCGCACTACCAGCGAAGATTCGACTGATGCGTCGGAGAGGCGCATCGCCAGCTTGCGCAACGACGGCTGTTGCACTGCCCAGTAACATCACGCCGACCAGGAGCGAGCCAGTTGGTCCGAAACGATGGGGCAGACCGCGGACGCCTGTCAATGAGTCTGTTTCGAGGTCTGGCAGAACGTTGATGAAATGAGCCCCCGCTCCCATCAAGGCTGCCGCGACCGTGGCTGCTCCCGGTGGACGATGCCCTGATCGACCACCCAAAGTCACGAACGCCGGAAGAGCCCCGAATGCAACGACGTACGGAGCCACACTCAACACGGTTCTCTTCAGAGATGCGTTGTAGCCGAATGCGGCGCCCACAGCGACACCGTGAACACCCGCAGCACGCCAGCCCGAAAGCAACGACAACGGAACACATCCGAGCGCCGCAACGATTGCGCAGTTGCGTACGACCTCGGCGGTGATCTCGCCTGCAGCGATTGGCTTGTCGGCTCGACCGCCCATGCGGTCGCGGTCGCGGTCGAGATAGTCGTTGCTCCAACCCACTGCGAGCTGTCCGGCGAGCACGGCCAAACCAACAGAAACGGCGCCCCAACGCCGCCCGGCACCAATCGCGATCGCCGTCGTGAAGGCTGTCACGGCCACGGTCGGCTGGATGTGACTCGCCCGCGCCAGCGGAATCAAGGGGACCGTCGGTCTGCCATCGAGGCCACCATGGGTCGTCGGCCGAGATCTCGCTGCTTGCATCATCACCCCGTTTTACCCCGAGCAGCCTCGTTGTAGACGTCGGCATTGCTCACGCCGCACGCCGTCTCGGATGCTGTCCTGCTCGTCTATATGCCGATCGCGAGCGGGCTGCGTTTTGTTACGTCAGAGAGTGAACTGAAAAGGCTGGCGTACCGGGACTGCGACAACGCACCTCGACCACGGCTACGACTACCCCCTTCTCCGTCGTCAACTGATCGCCGCTGGACTCGAGGATCACGCCATCTCAGACCGACGCAGTCCTTCGCAACTCGACCGCAAGAGGTC
>JBDNHG010000718.1:0-3930 GCA_041688925.1 Acidimicrobiales bacterium
CGGTCTCCAAAACCGGAGGTTGTGGGTTCTATCCCCACCGGCCCTGCAAACTTTCACGAACGCGAAACCACTACGAGGGTCCCAATAGGCAATGTCTGACACGAGCAGCTTGAATCGACAAACCCGCCGATTCGCCAAGAAACAGGGACTTCTCGATGCCGATGGTGAGCCGGTAAAGCAACCACGCGAGCCTCGCGCCGGGTCGAACGAACCCCGCACCCCGCCAGCCCAGTTCTTCCGTGAGGTCCGCAAGGAACTCAAGCTCGTCTCCTGGCCGAGTCGCGAAGAAGTCATCAACTATTCGCTGGTGGTATTTGCCTTGCTAGTTTCGTTCACCGCTCTTGTCGCCGCCCTCGACTTCGGGCTCGGCGAAGCCGTCGTGAAGCTGTTCGAACGATGAGCGACGTGATCGAAAACACGCCTGCCGACGAAAACCCGGCCGAATCAGCCGAGAATTCGACAACCGAGGCGCCAACGGCTGAAGCTGAGACCGAAGCACCCAAGGTCCTCGACGAAGACGCACTGATCTACGAAAAGCTCGAAGAGGTCGACGACAACGGCGAGCCCGTTGTCGTGCCCAAGGTCATCAGCCCCTATGACCGCCCCGGCAAGTGGTATGTCGTGCACACCCAGTCGGGTTACGAGAAGAAGGTCAAGCAGAACCTCGAGGCTCGTACTGCCAGCATGAACATGGATGGTCGCATCCACGAAGTCGTCATTCCTATGGAAGACGTCGTCGAGTTTCGCCAGGGCAAAAAAGTCGTCGTGCAGAAGAAGATGTTCCCGGGCTACTTGCTCGTGCGTTGCCGTCTCGACGACGACTCATGGTTCGTGATCCGCAACACGCCTGGTGTGACCGGGTTCGTGGGGCAGGGTTCGAAACCATCACCACTGCCACGCCGCGAGGTCGAAACATTCTTGCAGGTCAAGACCGACGAAGACCCCACCACAGCTACTGGCCAGAAGAAGACCCGCACTCGCAAGCTCTATGACATGGGCGAAACAGTGCGAGTCAAGGAAGGCCCGTTCGCCGACTTCAGCGGCGAGGTCATCGAGATCAACGAAGATCAGCTAAAGGTCAAGGTCTTGGTCAACATTTTCGGTCGCGAGACTCCCGTCGAACTCGAATTCGCGCAAGTCGCCAAGCTGTAATGCCGGGCTTGCTGCGCGGCGCCCTTGGCGTGTAAAACTAGCCTGGCTTCCTGCGGCACCCTGGGCCAATTCCCGCTTTCGGCGTTCGCAGGTTGTTCGGCCGTTGATTCGACGGCACACTTTCACGTCGCTGTTGGAATTACGCCAGCACCAATTCGTACGCAGCCCACTCGGGCTGTGCCACTAGAAGCAGTAGAAACTCATGGCCAAGAAAAAAGTTGCCGCACTCGTCAAGATCCAGATCCCTGCCGGCGAAGCAACGCCCGCACCACCGGTAGGTACCGCGCTCGGTCCTCACGGTGTGCAGATCATGGATTTCTGCAAGGCGTACAACGCCAAGACCGAGGGCCAGCGTGGCCAGATCGTGCCGGTCGAGATCACGATCTTCGAGGACCGCACGTTCTCGTTCATCACCAAGACGCCACCAACGGCCTTCTTGCTCCGCAAGGCCGCAGGCCTTGACAAGGCAGCACATGAACCCGGGCGTGAAGAGGCGGGCACTGTCACCGGCGTCCAAGTCATCGAGATCGCCGAAACGAAACTCCCCGACCTGAACACCGACGACATAGAGCAGGCAATCCTGCAGGTCCAAGGCACCGCACGCTCCATGGGCATTCGCGTCGTCTGAGTCGCTCGCACTCGTGGCTTCGCTTCGCTCGGCCACTGTGCGAACTGACTGCCACACCGCAGTCGATACATCATCAACGCTCTGGGAAGACCTCGCCCAGGCGCTCTGAACAACCGAGGGACCGAAAGGGAAGCCACAATGGCTGGTAAACGATACAACGACGCAGTCAAGCGTTATGACCGTGAGCGGCTGCATGCCGCCGATGAAGCCATCGAGCTCGTCAAGAGCCTTTCGACGGCCAAATTTGACGAATCGGTCGAACTGGTCATGCGACTGGGAATCGATCCCCGCAAGACCGAAGAAGCGCTACGTGGCACCGTTGCGTTGCCAGCCGGAACCGGCCGTGTTGTGCGCATTGCTGTGTTCGCTCAGGGCGAAGCCGCAATGGCAGCGCGTGAGGCCGGAGCCGATCTCGTCGGCGCCGACGATCTCGCCGAACAGATCGAAGGCGGCATGCTCGACTTCGACGTCGCTATCGCCACCCCCGACATGATGCCGACCGTTGGTCGCCTCGGACGTGCACTTGGTCCGCGTGGCCTGATGCCGAACCCCAAGACCGGCACCGTAACCGTCGACGTCGCCAAGGCAGTCGCCGAGTTCAAGGGCGGACGTGTCGAATACCGTGCCGACCGCTTCGCTAACCTCGCCGTTCCCATCGGCAAGGTCAGCTTCGACTCTTCAGATCTCTCGGCCAACATGAAAGCGGTCATCGACGAGATCGTGCGTGTGAAGCCGGCTACCGCCAAGGGCCGCTACATCAAGAAGCTCACCCTCGCCTCGACCATGGGTCCTGGGGTAAAGGTCGAACACGGCAAGTACCAGACCTGATCTTCGGGTCAAGAACTATGGCTTGCGGGGTGGGGCTACCGCCTCGCCCCGCTAGCATAACCAGCTGACAATTTCATCGTCACCAGAGACATCAGGTGCTCACTTGAGCGTAATGGGCGACTGCAGCAGCGCAGGCGCCGCCCGACGAGGAGACAACTGCTCGATTGAGCGTGTTGCACAACGTCCTCCAGGCTTCGGCCTGATCCTCCTGACGAATCTGCACACGCTCATCATACGTTTTCTCACTACGTTCCGCCAGAGAGGCGCACATGGATAACCCAAATCCAGACAAGGTCGCAAAGGTCGACGAGATCGCCGGCAAGCTCGAAGCCGCTGGCACTGTTGTCGTGACCGAGTACCGAGGTCTCGACGTTCCTGCCCAAGCAATGCTTCGGGCCGCAGTTCGCGATGCCGGCGGCGAATTCAAGATCTACAAGAACACGCTGACCAGGCTTGCGGCGAAACGCGCCGGATTGGCGCTCGACGAGCACCTCTTTGGTCCGACCGCTCTGGCATTCTCGTATCCACCAGAGGGCAGCCCCGCCGATCCGGTTGCACTCACCAAGGTGCTGACCGAATTCCAGAAGACCAACGATGCGCTTGTGATCAAGGGCGGCGTCATGGACGGCGCACCGATCAGCGCCGAAGATGTGACGGCACTGTCCAAGGTCCTGCCTCGAGAAGAACTGCTCGCCCAGTTCGCCGGCTTGTTGCAAGCGCCTATGTCACAGTTCGCTCGTTTGCTCAACGCAATGCCGACCAAGTTTGCAGCGCTCACGCAGGCCCTCATCGAAAAGGGTGGGCCTGCCCCTTCCTCAGGTGACAGTGCCGACGAAGTCGCCGACACGGCCCCTGAAGCCGGCGGCGTGTATGCCACCGAAGAGGCAGCCGAGATAGTGGCCGATGCCGACGTTGCAGTCGAAGCAGCGGCCGAAGAAGCCGACGCACCCGAGGCCGCAGAGGCCCAGGCTGCACCGGAAGATGCCGCACCATCAGAGTCAAGCGATTCTGACGACGCTGCAGCATCTGACCAGACCGAAGAGCCAGCAGTAGCTGACTCCGAAGAGACCGACGATAAGGAGGACTGATTATGTCCGCGGTTGAAGACGTCCTAACCACCATAGAGGGCATGACCGTCCTCGAGCTGAGCGAACTGCTCAAGGCATTCGAAGAGAAGTTCGATGTCACGGCAGCAGCTCCTGTTGCAGCAGCTGCACCCGCAGCAGCCGCAGCCGAGGCCGAAGACGAGCAGACTAACTTTGATGTTATTCTGATCGCCGAAGGCGCTAAGAAGATTGCTGTCATCAAGGAAGTCCGTGCCC
>JBDNHG010000719.1:0-2446 GCA_041688925.1 Acidimicrobiales bacterium
CTTGCAAGAGCTGCTCTGACTCAGCGAAGCGGTCGACACCACCGTGTCGACCCGCCCACGCCCCAAGCGCTGTAATCGCAAACCCGTGGGCGAAGCGCCGCCAGCCGGTGATGGGTTCTCGCTTAGTCGACGAGTGATGGTCTGGTGCGCCCGACGATTCGCTCGACTACGCGCTCAGGGACATGTGCGCGGTGTGCGAGGTCGGCTGTTGAGAGTTCAGCAAGAATTGCAGCGCGGGCAAGATACGACGGTTCTGGCAGTGAACGGTCAGCGGAGCCAGGCTCAAGTCGCCGCCAACCGTGCGCGCTTCGCTGCTTCATAGCTCGGGTGTACATCGTCTCGTCTATGACTCTGAGGTCCTTGGCACGATATACGAGAGCGGCCATCGAGAGTCCCCAACGGCGTTTTAGTTGTAGGTAGCGTTGCCAGTCAGCGTTGTCAGGAAGTTCAAGGCGGAGCGCAGGGGCTGGACCGAGGAATGCACCAGCGAATCGGTGGGCCTGTGCTTCGACGCTTTTTGTGCCAGGTAGATGTTCGATGCCCTGGTGCATAACGAGATGGCCAAGTTCGTGGGCAAGGTTGAAGTTGTCCCGGTCCCATACGGATCCGGTTCCGCCATCCAGCACGATTACTGGTAAGCCGCCCACGATGGCGGAATAGGCGTCGATGTTTGCGTCTGTCTCGGGGTCGCGCACGATCGTAATTCCGCCGGCTTCGAGAGTCCCGACAACCGATTCGCCGAGCGGTTCCAGAGGAGCGATGTCGAGAGCGTCACGGGTAGCAGCCGCCGCCTGTTCGACGGCATCGGCAACGTCTTGGATCGGGACATCTGGGTCGACGGGAACTGAGAGATTGAAGGGCTCTGGGAAGCGCACATCGCTTCGGAGCGCTTGGGCAACCCGCACGGTGGCGTTCACCAGTTCGGCCGCTTTCCGTTGTTCTCGTTTTGGTGTTCGCCGGAGGTGTCGAAACTGAGGTTGGAGAATGATCTCGTGCTTGGGTTGTTCGGCGAACGCTACGGCTGAGACCTCGAAGAGTGCAGCTAGGCGAGCGAGGTTTGTGGCTGACGGCCTTGTCCCCCTGCTTTCAGTTTGGCTAAGAGCTGACGGGCTGATGCCAATCTCGGTAGAGACATAGCGCTGGTTCAGTCCGAGAAGCTCGCGAAGAGCAGTTACCCGGCCGCCGTCAAAAACTGGGAGCACGCGGCGGGCTGCCATGATCATCGCTGCGTCGACTTCGATCGTCTCTGACTTCATTTGCCGACTCTCGTTTCATACCTGGATCAATTCGAACGGCACCGGGCACTCGGCACGTCGGAACCGCACTGCGGTTTAGCTCAATTGTGGCTCGCAAAGAGGCACCCTCGAATAACAAGGAATAAATGGTTCGTAATACGCACGTTTTGTCGGATTATCATGTAGTAGGATTAAGTATAAGCAGACTATCGAAGTTGGAGTCAATCATGGTGTGGGAGCCGAGCGCCAATTCACCTGGGTGTGACCCAAATCGAGTTGGCGCTTTGCGAGCCGTTAATAGTGATACCAGTCCGTTCTCGCCAGACGGCCAGTGGTAGGAGTTGGTTGCACGTGTCAGCTTCTGAGAAAACCAAGCGGCAGATCTGGATCTTGGCTGGTGGCCGTTGCATCGTCTGTAATAAGGACCTGACATCGAGCCATCTTGGTTCGGGCGCTGCGGTGCGGCTGGTAGGCGAGGTCGCTCATATCGCTGGGGAATCTCTTGACGGACCGAGGGGTAGTTCGGCGACCCCGGCAAGCGACCGAAACGATGTCGCAAACCTGGTGTTGTTGTGCCCAAATGAGCACACCGAGGCGGACAGCGGCCGGCTCGATGACCCTCTCTACACAGAGGCCTTCCTGCTCGCCAGGAAGGCCAGCAAAGAAGCCTGGATCCGATTCGTCACCGGGCTTGACGCCGACCGAACCACAACTGTCCTGCGATTGTCGGGTGACGTTCGCGGTTACACGTCGCTCATCAGCCAGCACGATGCTGCTTCGGTAACCATGACCGACGCACTACGGACACCGATGTATCTCCCAGACCCTCGCGGCGTGGGACTGACCATCGATCTCGCTGAGATTGCAGACCCCGGCAGCCCGCAGTATTGGGCCACCTGTCTGCGACAGGTCGACGAAGCTTTAGAGAGGCTTCGTCGTTCCGCCCAAACCGGTGACTCGACACATGTGAGCGTGTTCGCCTTCGCTCTTATTCCGATCCTCGTGGCCCTAGGCGACGGGTTGGATGACACGCTCCAAGTCGATGTGTATGCCCGTCATCGTTCCACCGATACATGGCACTGGAACGACGACGCGGAACAAGTCACCTTCGCGTACTCGATTCCCGATGTTGCCCAAGCCAGTCAGGCCGCGCTCATCATCAATGCCAGCGGATCGATCCAGCCGACCGAACTGCCGATCGCTGTCCAGCA
>JBDNHG010000720.1:0-7503 GCA_041688925.1 Acidimicrobiales bacterium
TGATCGACGAAGTCAACCAGAAAATCGAGCCCACGCCAGAGATCGGGAGCGATCGTTGCGCACTCAATTCGGGCTTCTTCGGTCCTTACGCTGCGAGCCATCCAGAAGAAGATTTCGCCGAGGCCTTCTCGGCGTTCGTGTTCCGTGTCGATGTCGACAGCGACGAACAACGGGAGAGGATGCAGTGGTTTGCCGAGCAACCCATGCTTCTGCAGTTTCGAAATCATGCGATCGAGTCTGGACTCGGGCCGCTTCGTTACGACTTCGAACCCTGCGGCTGAGCTCGCCCGCTAGGTGCGCACGGCCGGCGCCGATGGCGCCGATCTGGCCATTGTGGGGTTCGATGACCCAGCCAACGCAAGGAAGGCAATAGCAGCCGCCCCAATGAACGCAGCGTTGACCGCTATTGCGAACGGGATAGACACCGCGTCGGCAAGTACCCCGCTGAGCACCGGTGACACGACGACCCCGATGTCGCCAAAGGTGCGGTACAGGCCCATCGCTGCGCCTCGCTGGTCTTCGCTCACGAGGTCGGCAACATAGGCGGCAGGCGCCGGCCCGGTGATCGACGAGCCGACCGCCGACATCGTCAAGCCGGCGATGAACACCGGCAACGAATCAGCGACAGCCACGATCGTGACACCGACCGCAATGAGCAACGCCGTCGGCACGATGATCGACTTGCGACCAAATCGGTCAGTAGCCCATCCCGCCGGCCAGATGAGCACGAGACCGATTGTGCCCAAGGCAGTAAACAACACACCGAGTTCGTCGACCTCGAAACCAAATGCCTCGCTGAGTTGCAGCGGCACCAACGTCTGGCTCACCCCGGCTCGCACCGAGAACACGCCGATCGTGACCAGGCCCACGAGCAAGAAGTCGGTCGAACGCAGCAGCGCCCACCGAGACGGTGGCGCAACTGTTGGATCAGCTACGGCTACAGGCTTGCTCGATCTGGTCTCGGGAAGCCGCACCAGACTGTAGACAGCGGTCAGGGCGCTAGCCGCTGCCACGACGTAGAACGGCGTTGACAGGCTATATCGATCGGCCAGCAGGCCGCCGAGCGCCGGGCCGAAGCCGATGCCCACGAGCAGCGCCCCTTGGTTGGCGGCGATGAAACGGCCGCGTTGTTCCGAACTGGCAATGTCGAGCAAATAGATCGTGGCGCCGGTCATGTACAGCGCCGATCCCAGACCAGCAACGAATCGGAATCCGAGCAGCACCCAGATCGTGCCCGCCAAACCAGAGCCGAACATGCCGACAGCGGTGACCACCGGGCCGCCCACCAACAGGATTCTGCGTCCGTGCCTGTCAGCGATGATTCCGGCCGGCACATTGGTGAGCAGACGAGCCAGACCAAACGCGGTCACGGTCGCGCCGATCAGCGCGGTCGAGACGCCGAAGCTGTCCGCATAAAGCGGAAGTACCGGGCTGACGATCCCCTGGCCGGCCATGACCAAGACGGTTGAAATGCAAATGGCGAAGAGCTGTTCGTACTTCTTCACGCAGTACTACACACTCGGAGCACTCGTTCTTGCAAGTCGTCTGATGGCTTCGGCAATGTCGCGCCGCGCGCTGTTTGCCGAGATGATCATGTCGACGCCGGCAACCGAGGTGTGCATCTGGCCGCGCAACGGCAGGTGTTCGACCTGGACACCGGCAGCGGCAAGTGCTTGGGCATAGGCGTTGCCCTCGTCGCGAAGCGGGTCGAACTCGGCAGTCACGACCAGCGCTGGCGGCAGGCCAGCGAGGTTGCCGTGCAGCGGCGACGCCCGCGGATCGCTGCGGTCGGCGACATCGCAGTAGTGGTCCCAGAACCAGGTCATGAGGCCACGGGTCAGCACGTACCCTTCGGCGTTCTCGGTGAATGATGGACGTGAATAGTCGCCGTCGGTCACCGGTGCGATCAGCACTTGGCCAGCAATGACCGGGCCACCGGCATCGCGAGCCGTCTGACAGGCGACTGCGGCGACGTTTCCGCCAGCGCTCCATCCAGCAACGACGACGGGATCAGCAGTTGCGCCGAGCGAAGCCAGGTTCGCCGACGCCCACTGCACCGCAGCGAAGCCGTCGTCGACTGCGGCGGGGAAACGAGCTTCGGGTGCATGGCGATAGTCGCACGAGATGATGAGCGAGTCAGATTTCACGCACAGGTCGCGACAGAGCGGGTCGTCGCTGTCGGCGCCACCAAGTACCCAGCCACCCCCGTGGAAGTACACCACGGCCTGATGCGGCCCGGGGGTTGCGGGCCGGTAGAGCCGGTAGGCCAGTTCACCCTCGGCCCCAGGGAACGTGCCGTCGACGATCTCGCCGACGTCGGGGCCGGGCGGGCTCTGCTCAGACGACGCCGCCATGAAGGTGCGAGCCTCGTCGGGTGACATCGACTCGATCGGAGGAAGATCGAGTTCAGCCATCATTGCAAGGACCATGCCCACATCGGGCTGGGTCTGCACGATCACGCCATCGTTGCACTGTGTTGCGTCGGCGCCGGTCAGGGAGAAGCCCAAATAGTCGCGCTGGCTCACCTCGTCGCAGATCGAGCGGTACGAGCCCACGCCGCCGATATATGGCAGGAACACGCGTGGTTTCCCCGGCACGTTCGCTCCCATGTACCACGAGTTCGCTTTGGCGAAAAGAGTCATGTCGACGCAGTCGAGATTGTGCTGTTGCCAGCCGGCCAAGGCGGTTTCGGTCGGTTCAATAACCGCGAACCCTTGGTCGCGCATGTGCTCGATGCAGTCGGTCACCCACTCGACATGCTGCTCGATCGACACCGCCATATTCGACATCACCGATGGGCTTTGTGGTCCGGTTATGGTGAACAAGTTGGGGAAGTCGGTGATCGTGAGTCCGAGGTAGGTCGTTGGGCCGTCAGCCCATTTGTCCTTCAACTCGACGCCGTTGCGGCCCGTGATATCGACCGCCACGATGGCTCCGGTCATGGCATCGAAGCCGGTCGCCATGACCAGAGCGTCGAACTCGAAGCTGCGGTCGACCGTGTCGATGCCCTGCTCGGTGATCGTGCTGATGGCTTCGGTGCGCAGATCGACAAGCGTCACGTGCGGTTCGTTGAACGTTGCAAAATAGTTGTCGTCGAGACAGAGCCGTTTCGAACCAATCGGGTAGTCCTTGGGGCACAGAGCTTCGGCAGTTTTGGGGTCGTCGACGATCGAGCGAATCTTGTCGTGTACGAACTCGGCGACCAGGTCGTTCGATTCTTGATTGATTGCCATGTCGTTGAAGACACTCAAGAACCCGACGAGGTCGCCTTCTTGCCAGCCGGCGTCGAGCCGGGCCTTGCGTTCTTCGGCCGATACCGACCGGGCACCATCCATGGCAAGTTCTACAGGGACCCCAGCGCGCGACTGGCGGGCTTCCTGGCGGTACTCGGGGTATCTGCTCTTGACGTCGGCGATTCGCTCGGCCGGCACGGGGCCGTGGCCCGCAGGCACCGAAAAGTTCGGCGTACGTTGAAAGACGACCAGCTCGGATGCCTGTTTGGCGATCTCGGGAATCGATTGGATCGCCGATGAGCCGGTGCCGATGAGGCCGACCTTCATGCCGGTGAAGTCAACACCGTCGTGTGGCCACCGACTGGTGGAATAGGTGGGGCCGCTGAATTGGTCGGCACCTTCGATATCGACCACCTTGGGAACCGAAAGACAGCCGGTTGCCATCACGTAGTAACGAGCCGTGATCTGAGCACCGGTATCGGTAGTGATCTGCCAGGTCGCGTTGGCATCGTTCCATTCAGCGCTGGTGGCGCGGGTTTCGAACTGAATGTCGGGGCGCAGGTCGAACCTGTCAGCCACATGCTGCAAATAGCTCAGGATCTCGGGCTGGGTCGCATACTTCTGGCTCCACTCCCACTCTTGTTGCAGGTCAGCATCGAAGCTGAAGCTGTAGTCGACGCTCTGTATGTCGCACCGAGCGCCCGGGTAACGATTCCAGTACCACGTGCCACCAACGTCGTCAGCGGCTTCGAGCACCGTGGTAGTGAAGCCCATACCACGCAGCCGATGCAGCAGATAGAGGCCGGCCATGCCAGCGCCGACGACCACGACGTCGAAGTCGGTGTCCTCCGGCGTCACCGTTGCGTTCGCCGACCCATTTTTGTTCGCAGCCATCATCTCGTCCCCCGACGTTGTCACCTAATTGCCTTCACGCTGCCACAAACGACCGTGCAGCACAATCCGACGGTCATCTCGATGACCGTCGCCACGGCGCACACGCTGTATCTGCGGGAAGAACCACGCCGGCATCACTCGAGACCGTCACTGCGGCGAGCCGCGACGGGCGGTGCCCATCAGTTCCGCATTGCGTCGAGTTCGGCGCGGTGAGTATCGATGAACTCTTGTTCGAGGCGCGACTGGATCGCGTAGCTCAGTGGGTATAAGTCGCTACTACCGCAGTCGAACAACGCAACGCCAAACGCGATCTCGTCAGCCTGAACCTCGGCAAGCATCGCCTTGCCCTCGTCGGTCATGATTTGTGGCGTGTTGAGAAAGGCCTCGAGTTCGGCGTCGCTCATCGACGCTGCCCGTTCCTCAGTGAGCTCGCCTCCCGCTGACGAAACCGTTGCGTAGATGGGTTCCATGCGTTGGTTGAAATCTTCATAGGTCGTCTGCTCGTCGGTGTATGAGAACCCGGCGTCCTTCATGCATCGCGACAGGACATCTAGCGCTGCGAGCATTTCCGGGTCAGCTTGCACGCGCTCGTATATGGAAGTCAACTCGTCGCCGAACGTTTCATAGACCTGGAAGAAAGGATCTTGGGGCTGTGCGACCTCCTGGGACAAGGCGTCACAACCCGACGGGACATAGTCGTTGTCGTAGTAGTCGTCCGACGCCGTTTGGTTCGCCTCGTCGCTCAAGGATTGGTCCCACTCGTAGCCGGAATCAGTGCCGTAAAGCGCTTCGTAGTATGCCTGAGCCTCCGACTCGGTCAGTGATGACAGGTATTCGCCGTTCGGATCCTCGCCCATAGCAGACGACGAACTCGTCGAGGTGGTGTAGCCGGCGAGGTCGGATCCAACCGTCCCCTGATCAAAGGCCTGCGTGCTCACCCCGAGTCCGTAACGTTCGATCCATTCACGGGTTCCGTACGCCGGCTCGCCGTCGATCGGGGCATCGAAGCTGATGTCATCGGTCGACTCGCTGTAGCGGTACGTGAATCCCTCATCTGCCATGCACGTCGTGATCCAGTCCTGGCGCTGCTGTTCCTGCTCTCGGTACATCGCCACCTGGTCATCGCTCGATCCGTCGATGCCAAAGAACACCATCAGCGGCGAGGGCGGCGTTTGGAACCCGGCTCCATCGTCAGCTCCGGCAGAAGCCTCGCTGTTCGGGGCGGCGCTGTCGCCGGCCGAAGAACCACCTCCACATGCCGATGTCATCACCGCTGCGATCATCAGTGCGGCTATCCACTTCATTGGGAGTGCATCCGTTCCACCGTGCCCAGTGACGCCGAGATGGCGTTGTCGAACTGCACGGTGCTCGAAGCGAGAGTGTGTCAGCAATTTGTTCTCACCGGCTCGCGGCTGGGGACGAACGACGCGATCTGGGTGGGCGTTGGCTTAGGACTGGTTGACGTAGTCGACAGTGACCTTGGGCTGCTGCTCGTAATTCCAGGCGCCATGTGAGTTGACACCGCTCGACTCGATGACGAAGAACGCCTGGTACTCGAATGCTCGGAAACAATCGACCGACGGGTCGAAGGTTCGAGCCATCTGCACCGAACAACTGGCGGAAAGTCGTTGTCGAGTGCCGCTCATGATCTCAAAGTAGTGCCGCCAGCTCAGGCTGCCTCGACGCCAGCACGTTGACGGCGGCGGTCAGCGACGTTTCGAGCGACCATAGCCACCTGAGGTAGAAGGATCGGGCCGAGGACACTGCCGGCCTATAAGCACCTATTCTTACGCGATGTCTCACATAGCCGTGCGTCGCATGATCGGCCTTGCGGCGATCGGGCTGTTCCTCCTCGTGGCGGTTGTGCTGCTGCTCGCCGACCGTTCGGGCTCGATTGTCGGCGACCTCCGACCCGTTGTCATCGACACCGGCCGCCGGGTCGAATTGGCCCTCGACGTCGACGTTCTCAACCATCAGGACATACCGGGCACTGCTGATCAGATTGGTCATGCTGCGCTCTGGGGCGCTGGTATGGCCCTCTTTGGTTGGATAGCGCGGTATCGGGTGCCGATCCCGCTCACCGCATTGTTTACCGCCGCCGTGAGCCTTGCGTTCGAGGCGTCGCAGCCCGTCTTGAGCTCAACGCGCGCGTTCGACCCTGCCGATGCCGTAGGAAACATGGCCGGAATTGCAGGCGCCGCAGTCCTGCTTGGTGCTGCCTTGTCGGTCCAGCGAAGAATGTTTGGTGACGACCGCGCCATGCAGCGTCGCTCCTGAACACGCTCAACTCACCGACCAGCCGCCCACATGAGTGCACTCGATGTCGTGACCAGGTCCCGTCTCCCGGGCTGCGCACCAGACTCAAACTCGGTCGCTGTCTCGGCTACTGCGAAGAAGTTCGCGCTCGGAATCTTCCAGCGCCGCGTGCGTGACTACGTTGGTGGCTACACCAGCGACTGAATCCAGTCCCAACTCCCCACCGACTTCGGACAACACATGCGACTTGAATCGAAACGCGCCAGCATCCCCACCCTCTTCCTCGAGATGGGCGACACCGTCGGAGCGCTGTTGGACCATCCCGATGTCGAGCGCCGATGGCTCGAGCCCAGTGCGATCAAGGGAATGACGATCGGCGCGTTGGCAGCCCACCTCGGCCGCGCTTTCACCACCGCGTGGCTCTATGTACAGGCCGACGAATGCATCATCGAGCAAGACGTCGATGCCTCGGGCTACTTCTTCCGGGCCTTCGATCAGCCAGACGAAGACCTCGCCGAAGTGAGCGCCAATATTGTTCAGCGAGCCGCCGACGATGCCGAACCCGGCCCGGTCGTCGTGCGAGAACTGCACCAACGCACGGTCAAAGACTTGCAGACAAAGCTCATCGGCGAAGCCGCTGATCGTGGAATCGAAGTCTTCGGCGGCCTCTGTATGCCGCTTGACAGTTATCTCGTGACGCGCATGGTCGAGGCCGTGATCCACAGCGACGATCTGTCGTATTCGCTCGACATCGACATGCCAACGTTCGCTCCTGACATCATCGACTTGGTGATGGTCGCCCTGCTGGGTATGGCCCGCGAACGCCATGGAGATGTCGCTATGTTGCGCGAATTTGCCCGTGGCGAACGCGCCACGGGCAATCGCTTACCAGTCTTCTGACCCTGGGGTCTATGAGGGTGTGAACCGCACGATCGCGGTGCCTTCGCCGGTGTCATCAAATACTGCGGTTACGGCCATGCCGATCTCGACGATTTCGACATCGCAGTCGACGATGTTGGTCATCATGATCGGACCCTCCTCGAGCTGCACGTAGGCAAGCACGAAGGGCAGATGTTCTTTCCATGCACGGCCAACGCCGGCGCGGGTAATCGTGAACGAA
>JBDNHG010000721.1:0-3009 GCA_041688925.1 Acidimicrobiales bacterium
CCTCGCCATCTTGTCGCTCGCTGTTGGGCAACTCTTCGCAGCCCTCGCCGCGTTCATAGCCTTCAGCCTTGCCGCTAGCAGTGTCTATCTACTCAATGACACCCTCGACCGAGACCGCGATCGCCAGCACCCAACCAAACGTAACCGCCCCATTGCTTCCGGCCAGGTGCACCCAAACGTGGCACTTACGACAGCCGCAGTGTGTGCGGGTGCCGCCATATCGCTCGCAGCGATCGTGGCCACGGGGTTAGCGCTGGTGGTGGCCTCCTACCTAGTGCTCACCGCCGGCTACTCGGTTGTACTCAAACATGTGGCCATAATCGATGTCGTGACCCTGGCGGTCGGCTTCGTGCTACGAGTACTGGCTGGTGCCGTCGCCATTGGTGTCACAGCGTCGCTTAGCCTACTAACTGCCGTCTTTTGGGGAGCGCTCCTCATCGCTCTCGGGAAACGCCACTCCGAGGCAGTGCTGCTTGGCGAGACCGCAGTTGACCACCGATCCACCCTCGGCATCTACACCCAGGGATTCCTCCGGCGGTCGCTCTTCGACACCCAGGTACTCAGCACGCTTTTCTTCGCCATCTGGGTCTATAGCTCCATCGTGTCAGCCTCAATCACCAGTGCACTGGCACTCGTTCTTGCTGGCGGCGCTGCACTTGCGCTCTACAACGGCCTCGACTCCTATCGCCGGGGTTTACTTGCTCGAGGAAGTGGCGGCGACCCGACCCGAGAACTCGCTGCAAACCCAGGAGTGATCATGAATTTCGCAGTGGCTGGGCTCATGGCCTTCGGTATTGGCTTGCTGTAGGGCTCTACCCATTCGTGTCACCGGGCTGGCTCCCCTCCTGCGGCCCGGTGACCATGGAGAGCGGCTGGGTCGGCGTCTCGCAACACCGACCCAACCGCTCCCGAACCATGCTGCTCCCAAACCCAGACCCTGAATCTCGTCTGGCAGAGCGTCGTAACTCAGACGCTCGCAACGTTCAGTGCTCTGTCAGGATCGTTCAGGCTGGCCAAAGGTGCCTTTGTTCATACTGCAAACAGGTGATCAACACCTTGTTGATCACCGCTTTAGAAAGGCAAAAACCATGACCATCACATTCACAAAGCGAGCCATCTTCGCTAGTGCGGCAGGGTTGGGACTCTTGTTCGGCGCCGCAGGAATAGCGGTAGCACAGACCGACACGACACCCGCACCCTCAGAGACAACCGTCGATGACAGCGTGCAGGACCCGTCCTACACCGCATCGATCATGGCGAACGAAACCGACGGACAGAGCGAGGCCGACGAAGCCACCGCTCTCGCCGGACTAGCCGTCATCGGTCCCGACCAAGCCCAAGCCGCAGCCCAGGCTCTGGTCACCGGCGACGTGATCAAGGTCGAACTCGACAACGAGAACGGCGCAGTCGTTTACAGCGTCGAGATCGACAACGGCACCGGAGGCCACATCGACGTGAAAGTTGACGCCGGCAACGGCAACGTCTTGCACCAAGACAGCGGCAACGACTGACTCACCGCTTCGGCATGTGACCCAGAAGTGCTGAGCGATGCCGGGGGCCAGACATGAATGTCTGGTCCCCTTCCGCGCGCCCCACGATCGGACCGCTGTGGCTCGAACAGCGAGCACCCTGCTCTCGCCGACAGAGCAACCAAGGGCAGGTGCACTAGCAGCCGACCTGAGGCTTCAGCTCAGATTCAGCAGATTTCAGGGTTCGTTAAGGACTAAAGGCGCACTATCGCTGAGCCACACGAAAACGCCGTGCGCGGTTCGAAGGAGCCACCCCTTGTGTCTAACTGCCGTCCGTTCCGGTCACTCGCCGCAGCAGGCATCGCTCTTGCGTTGACCGCCACCGCCTGCGGAGGATCAACCCCAACGCCAACAGGAAACTCATCGAGCGCCGACTCAGCCACCAGCGCTGCAGCGACCACAACTGGCGGCTCCCCAACCGTGTCTCTGGCCGCCAGCGATCCTGCCGTCAATGGCAATGGTGAGTTCGGGTTCTCCGAAGCCGAGATCGCTCGCCGCCAGACACGGGTCGAAGACCTCGTCCGCGATTGCATGGCCGCCGAAGGCTTCGAGTACGTACCAGGATCGCCCGAAACTTTGCGAGTAGCCATGGACTCAAACAGCCAACCCCCCGGTTTCGGCGACAAGGCCACGTTCCTCAAGACCTTGGGCTACGGGGTTTCGACGCTTTGGGAAGCCGAAAGCTCCCAGGGCGGCATGAGCATCGGCACCGCCAACGCCGCGATACGTGACGCACTTAGCTCTGCTGACCGCAAGGCCTATGACACGGCGTTGACCGGCGGCACACTCGGCGGAACTCAGGCCATTGCGCTTGACCGAGAGGACCTCTCCTTCGCCGGCGGCTGCAGCCGCAGCGCCCTCGACGAGGTGTTCCCCGAAGACAATGTGCAACAAGGCCAACTGAATCCAGACGACGCCGCAGGTGAACGCGCCCGACAGGACCAGCGAGTCATCGACGCCGCCGTTACATGGTCATCATGCATGACCCAGTCCGGTTACACCTATGACAGCCCAAAGGCAGCCGAAGCCGACATCGAAGCCCGCTTGGACACCCTTGTTGGTGACCTACCAACCACCGGCGAAGGCGCCGGCACCTTCGACCGCCCCGCTCTTGAGGTCCTACAGAGCGAAGAAATTTCCGTGGCCAAAGCCGACGACTCATGCCAGACGAGCACTGGTTACGCCGACACCGAAAGCATCGTCAGCGCCGAATACAAGGCAACCTCGGGTAACTGATGTCACGCAATGCCAAACTGGCGGTCATAACCGCGGTGCTTGTGGCAGCGACCGTTGGCGGGTTCTTCGCCGGTCGCGGTTTGCAGTCGCCCGCTGACGCCGCAGCCCAGACCGCTGCCCCGCCGGCATCGCTCATCTCGGTGCCGGCGACAACCCAAGTGCTGTCAAGTGACGTCATCGTCCGAGGCACTGTCCGCTTCGGTGGACCCCGCACCGTTCGTCTGGCCCCCAGCGAACTCTCAAC
>JBDNHG010000722.1:0-1975 GCA_041688925.1 Acidimicrobiales bacterium
ATCATCCCCGCTGGCACCGGCAATGATGCGGCCACATCGCTGGGCTTGTCGAGTGACATCGAGGTGGCGTGCAAGGCAGCATTGCGCCATCCGGTTGCCATCGATGTGATCGAGACCGACGTGGGGTTCGCAGTCACAGTCGCGACCGCCGGTTTCAGCGTGTCGGTCAATGACCGAGTGAATGCCATGAAACGCATGAAGGGCGCTGCGAAGTACACGGTGGCATCGCTCATTGAGTTGCCGAAGTTGCGCCACTACGAACTGACACTGACCCTCGATGGCACGGCCCACGAAATCGACGCCAACCTGATCGCCGTCGCCAATACCTCCTATTTCGGCGGCGGGATGAAGATCGCCCCCGATGCACGGGTCGACGACGGCCAACTCGATGTCGTGGTGATCGGGCCAGCCTCTCGCACCGCGTTCGCTGCGATCCTGCCGCTGGTGTTCAGCGGCCGTCACGTCAAGAGCCGGCACGTCACCATCCACCGGGCGCGCCAAGTCGAGCTCGCAGGCGCCGACATGGAACTACGCGCCGATGGCGAAGACTTCGGTCAGCTTCCGACGAAACTCTCGGTGCGACCGCACTCGCTGCTGGTCGCCGGCGTAGCGCGCTGACAGCCCACTTGCTGCGTTGAGGGCATCACTCCCAGGTGATCATTAGCTTCTCAGGGCCGCGGAAGTTGATGTTTGGCAGGTAGCTCAGTTGCTGATTGTCGACGAGACGGAGCGAGGGAACGCGCTCGGCCAGCAACTCGGTCACGACCTGGGTCTCGTACTTGGCAAAGCGGGCGCCCAGGCAATAGTGCACGCCCTTGCCGAACGAGATGTTGTGGGCAGCGTTTGGCCGGTGGATGTCGAAGTCGTCGGGATCTTCGAAGATGTCGGGCTGG
Source organism: Acidimicrobiales bacterium (assembly GCA_041688925.1). Classification (GTDB taxonomy): domain Bacteria; phylum Actinomycetota; class Acidimicrobiia; order Acidimicrobiales; family UBA10347; genus UBA10347. The sequence goes on from JBDNHG010000722.1 coordinate 894, forward strand.
CGGTTCGCAGCGGCAAAGTTCATGAAGATCGGGGTTCCGGCGGGCACGTCGTAGTCACCGATCTTGGTGTCGACGGTCGTGAGTCGCCGCCAACCGATCTGGCTCGAGTTGAAACGCATGACTTCTTCGATTGCGTTCGGAAGCAGCGAGGGGTCGGCGCACACCTCGGCCCAGACGTCGCGCCGTGGCAGCAGGCAGAGCAGCGTGTTGCAGATCGAAGCGGTGACGGCCTCGTGGCCGGCGAACGACAGGCCGTAGACAACCGATTCGACCTCGCGATAGGTGATGTCATCGGGGTTGGCCTCGTGGGCGTCGATCAACTCGCTGGTGAAGTCGTCGCCTCGGTTGTCGCGTTTGGACGCTGTGAACTCGCGGCAGTAGCGCCAATAGGCGAGCATGTGCGCGGCGATTTCTTCTTGCGCTGCCGCGGTCGGCTTGCCCCAGAAGAACGCCTTGCGATCACCACACCAATTCTTGAGCATCTCATCGTCTTCTTCGGGGAAGCCGATGAAGCGAAACACGGTCTCGCCTGGCAACGGGAACGCCAACGCCTCGACGAACTCGGCCGGTGAGCCTGCGGCCAGCATCTCGTCGATCAGCTGGTTTCCCCGGCGTCGCATGAACGGCTCGAGCGTCTTGATGCGCTTGTTCGAGAACCCCTGGCGGGTGTACTTGCGAATACGGCCATGATCGGGTTCGGGTCGGTTCGACATGACAGCGACCGGGTTGAAGTCAGGCGCCGCCAGCACTTCTTTGGCCCCGGGTGCCAGGGGGAACACCGGGTCTTGCACATTGACCGACGCGAACGTTTCATGATCGGTGAAGATGCGCTCGAGCTCGCGCATCTCGGTAACGACGACATAGCCCAGTTGCTCTGAGTAGAACACCGGATGCGCCTCGCGCAGCGCTGTCGCGATGCCGTACGGCTCTTGCAAATAGTCCTCGTCGAGCGGGCTCCACGAGGCATGCATTGGGCACCCCGCCGGTGGAGGAGGCGTGTCGAGTCGCTCTTGGTGATAACTGTCGCCTGCCATCAGATCCCCTCATCGTGTGGTTTTGGTGACGCCGTCGATTTTGGTGAC
>JBDNHG010000723.1:0-11061 GCA_041688925.1 Acidimicrobiales bacterium
ATCGGCAGCGAATTGTCCGTGCGGCTGGCGCATGGACAATTCGGGTGGACCAGACGGTGCGGTAGGAGAGCAGGCGGCCGCCGCCTACGCCGGTGTGCTCGCAGTTGCGAAGAGCGATGCGGCCGTTGACGATGACCATGTCGATGCCGGTGGCTTCTTGTTTCGGATCGTCGTAGGTTGCAGTGTCGATGATTGTGTCGGGGTTGAAGAGCACCAGGTCGGCGTAGTTGCCTTCGACGATGCGACCTCGGTCGGTGAGCCCGAATCGGTCGCACGACAGGCTGGTCATGCGGCGCACGGCCTCGGGCAGCGAGAGCACGCCTTGTTCTCGCACATAGTGGCCGAGCACCTTCGGGAACGTGCCGAACAATCGGGGATGGGGCTGACCCCGCAGATCGGGAATGCCGTCAGAACCAATCATCATCAGTGGGTGACGCAGGTTTTCTTCGATGTCGGCGTTGTCGATGATGAACTGAATACACAACGTGCGATCACCTTCGGGAGCGGTGATGACGTCGTGGATGAGCTGCGTTACCGGGATGCCCAGATCGGCTGCGACCTCGATGGCCATGCGGCCTTCGTACTCTCGGAATGCCGGGCAGCTGGCAAATCGGATGACCTCGGCCAGCTCAGGATCGATGTTGGCCAGGTTGAAGTACTGAGCCATCGGGCCGCTGCCAGCGGTATAGGGGTAGACATCCAGGGTCACGTCGGCGCCGGCGGCGTTCGCGGCGTCGACCTTGGCGAGCGACTGTCCGATCTTCCCCCAGTTGCGTCGTCCGGCAGACTTGTGATGCGAGATCTGCACGGGTAGTTCGGCCGTGACACCGATGTGAATCGCCTCGTCAACCGCGTCGAGTAGATGGTCACCCTCATTGCGCATGTGGGTTGCATACAGGCCGCCGGCTTCGGCTGACTCGCGGGCGAGGTCGATGAACTCGTCGGTCTCGCAATAGCGACCAGGTTCATAGATCAGCCCGGTCGAGAACCCGCAGGCGCCTTGTTCCATTGCTGCTCGTACGTGCGAGCGCATGGCCTCGAGTTCCGCGGCGGTGGGTGGACGACGCTCGAGGTCCATGACCATCGAGCGGCTGGTGTTGTGTCCGACCAGGGCAATCGCATTCACCGCGGGGTCAGCGGCAGCGACCGCACTGCGGAAACCGTCGAGATCGGTCCACGTTGGGGTGACACCGATCAGGCCGCTCTTCTCTCGCTCGCCGGGTACCGCCGGAATCGCGCTGAACCCGCAGTTGCCGATGACCAGGCTCGTGCATCCTTGACTGAGTTTGAATTCCATGCCGGGATGACGCAACAACGCGCCGTCGTCATGGGTGTGCACGTCGACGAAACCTGGCGCCATGACCATGCCGCCAGCATCGATCTCAGTGGGGGCGCTCTCGCTCGCCGCACCAACCAAGCTGACGCGATCACCAGTGATGGCAACGTCGGTCTCGACGGCCGGCGACCCGCTGCCGTCGAGTACGAGCGCGTTGCGAATGATGATGTCAGCCATCGCCGAACACTAGTGCTGACGCGTCGACCACGTTTTGTCCGCTTCGCCCTGCCGAGTGTGTACGGGTCGGAGGATGTACGTACTCGGGTCGAGGCATGGTGCATCGCGACGACATGCAGCCAAGCGGAGCGGTCGCCGGTACGGTTTGATGGTGGCCGAGTCAACCGGGGGGCTCAGCGCTGCCGAGAGCAGGCAGTGGCGCCAGACGCCAAAGCGCCGCACGCCAGCCCAGCTGGTAGCGATTACCTTCTTCCTCGCGATCGCCGTGGGTACCGCGTTGTTGTCGCTTCCGTTTTCTCACACGGCAGGCAGCGTTGGCATTCTCGACTCGATGTTCACGGCCACGAGCGCCGTATGTGTCACCGGTCTGATCGTCGTTGATACGGGCACGGCATACAACGAGTTCGGTCAGTTCATCATCTTGCTGCTGATCCAGATTGGTGGGCTCGGCATCTTGACGTTTGGCACCATTCTGGCGCTCGCTACCGGACGCCAAATCGGTGTTGGCGACCGGCTTCGCGTCCAGCATCAGCTGAGCCATGATGACTCGGGCACCGTCGTGTCGATGGTTGCATCAATAATTCGCATCGTTGCCATCGCAGAGATCGCCGGTGCACTAGTGCTGTATGTGCGCATGGCGCCCGAAGAAGGGCCATTGCGGGGCGCATGGTTTGCGATCTTTCACAGCGTGAGTGCCTTCAACAATGCAGGATTCTCGTTGTACGAAGACAGCCTGAGCCGTTACGTGTCTGATCCGCTGGTGAGCTTGACGATCATCACGCTGGTGATCGTAGGCGGGTTGGGCTTCATCGTGATCACGAACCTGATGCGCTTCATGGACCGCAAGCAGCGGGTGCGGCTGAGCCTGCATACCCGCATGGTCTTGTCGATATCGGCAGTGTTGATCGTGGCGGCCACGACCTGTTTCCTCATCTTTGAGTCGCACCGAGACGAAACATTCGGCACCCTGTCGGGCCCCGGCCAACTCTTGGCGGCGCTGTTCGCCGCCGTCACGCCGCGCACGGCGGGGTTCAACAGCGTCGACTATGCACAGTTGTCGAACGCCTCGCTCATCCTCACCATGTTGTTGATGTTCGTGGGCGGAAGTTCGGGTTCGACGGCTGGTGGTGTCAAGACAACCACCCTGTTCGTCCTTGCCGCTAGCGTTTGGTCAGTGATCAGGGGTAGACCCGACACGGTTGTGTTCGACCGCCGTATTCCCGTAGCCACCGTGGTGCGTGCTGGTGCCGTCGCGTTTGGTTCGTTGTCGGTCGCGGCGCTCGGCATCATGCTGCTCGCCTTGTTCGAACCCGATGCCAGCATGCGCGATCTGACGTTCGAAGGTTTCTCGGCTATCGGCACGACCGGACTGTCAACGGGCATCACTGGGGCGCTTTCGCAGGCGTCTCGCGTGGTGCTCATCGCGTTGATGTTCCTCGGCCGTATTGGTTCGATCTCGTTGGCGCTCGCACTGGTCTCGCAACACCGCAGCACCTCATTGCGTTTCCCAGCCGAAGAAGTGGTGATCGGCTGATGGCACAATCCTTCCTGGTGATCGGCACCGGACGATTTGGGTCGTCGGTTGCTCGCGAGCTGTTTGATTTCGGTTTCGAAGTTGTTGCCGTCGACCAGAGCGAGGAACGCCTGGCCGAAGTCATGGACCATGTCACCCATGCTGCCGTCGTCGACGCCACCGACGATCGGGCACTTGCTCAACTCGGAGTCGCCAGCTTCGACATCGTGATCGTTGCCATCGGAAGTGACCTCGAAGCCAGCATCCTCGCCACCGTTGCCGCCAAGTCGGCAGGTGCCAGCTATGTCATCTCCAAGGCCAACAATCGCATGACGGCCCGCATCCTGGCCAGTATTGGTGCCGACGAGGTCGTGCGCCCCGAACAAGACATGGGGCGTCGCCTGGCACATCAGCTTGCGAAACCGAACGAAATCGCCACCCTGCAAATCGGCCCTGACCATTCCGCAGCCGAGTTCGAAGCTCGGAACCGAACCGGCACGATCGAATCGCTCGAGCTCGACGAGCGATTCACGGTCACGATTGTTGCTGTGCATCGCGGCAATCTTGTCGAGACCAACCCTGGCCCTGACTACGAAGTGTTCAAGGGCGACCGCATCCTGGTGATTGGGCGCAACGAAGATCTCGAAGCAGTTCGCGAGTACCTCGATGACTAGCGTCACGTTCAAACCACGCTCGAAGAGCTTGTTTCTCGAGTCGGTGCCGTCTCTGTGTGCAGCCATGCTGTTCATCGGGTTCGTCGTCGACATCAACACCGATCAGGCGGTTGTTGTTGCGATTGTGTTCAACGTTCCGATCGCCGTCTCAGGAGCCTTGCTATCGCGACGGCTGACCATCTGGGCGACGGCACTTTCGGTGCTGGCAACGGTCGGCGCTGGTTGGGCCAACGCAATCGACCATGACGTAACCACTGGCACGGTTTTCAATCGGGCGCTCGCCTGCCTGTCGTTCCTGATCGTCGGGGCAATGACATTGTTGTTCGAGCGGTCGAACGAAGACATCCAAGAGCTCACCCACGTCGAGGCCGACACTCGACGAGAACATGACCTGCGCCGTTTTCTCGTCGGGTTGAGCGGGCCGTTGAGCCCCGACGAGTTGTTGCAGTCAGCAGCGCTCGGCTTGCGAGCTCTACTCGAGGCCGATTCGGTTGTGCTCACCGCGGTTGTCGATGAGCGATTCGCCCAACCGCAATGGTCGGCCCCGCTGTACACGAACGTCGCTACTCCGGGCAAGGCCTCTGGATGGCTGATCGACGCTCTACCTGTCACCGCCACACCTGTCATCACCGTCCGCGCCGACGACGGCACAACCAGCGTTGGCAAATGGCGCTGCGAGCGGGGGGTGCCGCTTTATGTTGTGGCGAAACGTCCCAAGGTTTCGGCTGCATCCGAGTTGTTGAGCGAGGCGCTCGAAGGCCTCGAACCACTCCGCGAACGGGCCATCGAACTCGACCGACTGCGCACGTTGGCCGAGGGCAAATAGCGGCACGGGATCGGTGCCAGGTACAGATCCCGTCCAGCCAGGTACGAATCCCGCCCAGCGGCCATGATGGTCCAATGGTGGAGCAAACGAATCCGACGTACGACATCGTGGTGGTGGGCGCCGGTGCCGCTGGTGCGGTGATCGCGTCACGGGCGAGCGAGGATCCGCATCGGTCGGTGCTGTTGCTCGATGCCGGGCCTGATTATGCGGTGGCCGCCGAGCTGCCCGAAGATCTGCGCAACGGCCACGACAACAGTTACGTCGATCATGACTGGGGTCTGAGTTACCAGCCTCTGACCGGCCGCAACGATCGGTTCCCTCGAGGTCGTGTCACCGGCGGATCGACCGCGGTGAACACGACCATTGCACTGCGGGGAACCCCGGCTGACTACGACGAATGGGCCGCGTTCGGAAATCCTGGCTGGGCATGGAACGACGTGTTGCCGGCGTTCAATCGACTCGAACGTGACCTCGACTTCGGCGCCGAGCCACACCATGGCGACGCAGGCCCGATCTCGATTCGACGGTGGACCGACGAAGAACTGGTACCGACACAAGCGGCATTCGTCGAGGCGGCGGTCAATCACGGTTTCGACCGTTGCGCCGATGTGAACGCACCCGATGCCGTCGGCGTGGGCCCCATGGCGATGAACAAGCTCGGGCGGCTGCGCATCTCGACGGCGATCGGCTATCTGGCGTCGGCCCGGTTTCGAGACAATCTGACCATCCGGGCAAACACGCTCGTGCAGCGGGTGGTGGTCGAAGGCGGCCGAGCCGTCGGTGTCGAGACGGCAGCCGGTGAACGCATCTCGGCCCGGCTCGTAGTGGTTTCGTCGGGCGCCATTCACACACCTGGCGTGCTCGTGCGATCGGGAATCGGCGACGCCGCGGAGTTGTCGTCGCTCGGCATCGAGCCCTCTGCGATCGTGCCTGGCGTCGGGGCCAACCTGGCCGATCATCCCGCGCTTGCCATTCTGCTGAAGCCGAAGTTTCCCGAATTCTGTGCGCCCGAGTTGCCGCTGGTGCAGACGATCTGTCGCTACACCAGCGAAGGAAGCTCGTCACCGCTCGACGTGAACATCGAGCTGATGACCCGGACGCGGGGTCGCGACGGTGAACCTCTGTTCATGCTCGCGCCAAGTCTCGAGCAGGTCGATGGTCGAGGCGAGGTGCGTCAATCATCAGCGGCGGCAGATTCGATGCCGATCATCACTGCGCGTTTCGGCGAGAACGACCGAGACGTTCAGCGTCATGTACGTGCCCTTCTAGATGCCTTTGCACTGACCCAGCAGGCGCCGCTGAGCGAGTTCATCGACGCGGTGGTGTTCCCCGACCCGGCTCGATCCAGCCGGGCTGAGCTCGAGCAGCTCGCACGACGGGTGTCGGCGTCGGGCTATCACCCCTGCGGTACGGCCAAAATGGGCCCGGCCGATGACCCAATGGCCGTCGTCGATCACTTCGCGCGGTGCCATGCGGTCGATCAGCTCGTGGTCGCCGATGCCTCGATCATGCCGACCGTCCCACGGGCAAATATCAACCTGAGCACCATCATGATCGGCGAAATGGTGGGCGAGTGGCTGCGCACTGAACCTGCTCGTTACGGACTGTGAAATAGAAACTTGTAGCGGTTGCAACGAGTTTTGTTGATCGAGCGGCGAATCTGGAGTTCTTGCTACTGAATTGACGATCTTCTTCCGGCTTTTCCAAGATGCCGGAGTCGCGCCGATTCCCATCGTTTGAACGATCGTGATTGTGTCAAGACCGCATTCTGTGGCGTTGGTCTCATCGACCGCGTTCGACGTCTGGTCCATGTGGCCTACGTTGCCCCGCAGCACGGGAACCCCTTCCCCAACTGCACTGGAGGCAACAACAGTGACTTTACGAAAAACCCTCATCGGCGCCCTAACGGCGCTCCTGCTCTTCGCCGGTTACGCCAGCCAAGCAGAAGCACAAGACCCCGACACAACAACAGACACGACAGATACCACCACGACAGATACGACCACGGACGACACCACCACAACGGACACGACCACCACCGCTACCGCAGATGCCGGCGAGGGCAATGCCGCCCTCGCAGCGTCATTCGGCGCCGATACGCCGAACCCACAACCCAGTGAACCGTTGCCGGTGGCCGAGGCTGCGCCAGAGAACGCAGCCCTCGCGACCGAGCCCGCTCCGGCCGCGGAAGCCGCCCCGGCCACAGCTGGCGAGGCCCAACTGGCCTTCACCGGCCCAGACACACGGGTCATGGCACTCGCCGCTTTACTCCTGGGTGCAGGCGCGGTCTTCCTCGTGGTCAGCCGGACACAAAGGCAACGACTCGAATTCGCAGAAGCATGGTTCGAGTAAAGCGCGCCGCCCCGCATAGCGCCTGCTCATAATCCGAAGCTGCGCCATCGCCCCCAGAGCGATGGCGCAGCTCGGCCTCGCACGAGCGGGTGCCGTGCCAGGTACAGATCCCGTTTCCGGTGCGTAACAGTGTGGTGAGCAAGAGTATCGTAGAGCGATATGTATGGACATCGGGCCCAACGGCGGCTGCTCATGCTCACGGGCGCAGCGGCGACACTTGGTGTTGTTGGCGGTGGTGCTGCGTGGGCGTTGCTGCATCTGATCGACTTGCTCACGAGCATTCTGGTATTTCATCAATGGGGGATACATCCACCGCCCATGTCTGAGCTCGAGCCGGACGGCTGGTTGATTGTCAGCGCCGTCGGCGCGGCCGTCGTGATCTCACTGCTGGCCAAGTTGGCGCCGATCATTCGTGGGCACGGCATCCCCGAAGCGATGGAGTCGGTGTTGACCAATCAGAGTCGCGTCACGCCCCGCGCCGCAATACTCAAGCCCGTGTCGGCGGCTCTCGCCATCGGCAGCGGCGCACCCTTTGGTGCCGAGGGTCCAATCATCGTCACCGGTGGCAGTCTCGGATCGCTTCTCGGGCAGGTTCTCCGCGTGTCGCCGTCTGAACGGAAGATCCTGCTCGGTTGCGGGGCCGCGGCTGGCATGAGCGCGGTGTTCGGCACACCCCTCGCTGCGGTCGTGCTGGTGATCCAACTGCTGGTGTTCGAATTCTCGCGACGCGTGTTCCTCCCACTTGCGGTTGCCGCAGCGGTGGCAGGCGGAATGCACGCGGCTCTGTTCGGGTCCGGTCCGTTGTTCCAGATCTCGACCGATGAATTCGCGGGACTACGCCCGCTGCCGTTGTTCATTGTGCTGGGTCTGGCGTGTGGGCTTCTCGCCGTCCTGATCACCCGAGGGCTGTTCTTTGTCGAGGGCTGCTATCGGAAGCTTCCGGTCTCAGACTTCTGGCATCCGATCGTGGGAGCGGTCGGCTTCGCAACGATCGGTCTGATCGAGCCCCGCACGCTCGGTGTGGGCTATGACATGATCAGCGACCTGCTCAACGACCGACTCACGATCGCAACGATCGCTGTGTTGGGAACACTGAAGTTGTTCTCGTGGTGGTTGGCGCTTGGGTCGGGCACTTCAGGCGGCACACTCGCGCCGATCTTGATCATCAGCGCGTCGATGGGGCTGCTCTACGGCCATCTGGTCACGGCGATCTTTCCCGGGATCGAGCTATCGCCCGGGGCATTCGGGCTGGTCGCTATGGCGGCAACGTTCGGGGCCGCGGCTGCGGCAACGTTCGCCGCCATCGTCTTCGTCTTCGAACTCACCCGTGACTATGAAGTAATTCTTCCGCTCATGGTGGCGAGCGTGGTCGCCGACCTGACCGCATCGAGCCTGCTGCCCGATTCGATCATGACCGAGAAGCTGACGCGGCGAGGCGTCAAGGTCAGTGGCGAGTACTCGATGAACCATCTGCAAACCACGCCGGTGGCCGAGGTGATGTCTCGAGAGGTCGTAACCGTCGGTGACGATGCAACGGTCGATGACGGTCAACACTTGTTCGCAACGAACATGCACAGCGACTATCCCATCATCGACACGACCGGGGCGTGCGTTGGAATCGTGTCTCGCGGTGACCTGCTGACTCTCGACGCCGCTGGTTCAGATCTGCTCATCGATCACGCGGCGCGCCGGCTCGTTACGATCGAGCCTGGCGACAGTTCGCTCGCTGCTATGGATGAGATGGTCAACCAACAGGTCGATCATCTTCCGGTCGTCGCAAATGGAGATCTTGTGGGAATCATCACCCGAACCGACATCTTCAAAGTCAGGCGCCACCAACTCGACGCCGAGGAACCCCAACCTGGCTTGGCTCGGCCACATCGCGGCTATCTCAGGCGGGCGAATAACCCATGACCGCCCCACTCAGCGACGACGACTACCAGCAGCTCCTCGGGTTGCGGACCGATATCCGCGGCTTCTTGCAGTGGAGCCAGCGAGCCGCGAAAGCGGCTGGGTTGACGTCGCAACAGCACCAGCTGCTGCTGGCGGTGCGAGGCCATCCCGATCGTCGTGGCCCCACCATTGGCGACGTCGCCGAGTACTTCTTTGCCCGTCACCACAGCATGGTCGAGCTGGCCGATCGATGTGAGACCGCCGGCCTCGTGCGCCGCCGCGTTGACGACGACGACAAACGCGTCATCCGTCTGCAACTCACCGACCAGGGTCTGAGCAAGCTCGAACAACTCTCGACCCAACACGTTGACGAGCTAAAGAACCGGGCACCCCACCTGCTGGCACGCATGGGAATCAACGCACCGCAAGACGGCTGACGGATTTCGCAGAATCGTTGGGCGCTGCGGACGCGGATGTCTCTACGCGAACAGGTCGGCGATTTCGGCAGGTAGGTCGGTCGAGTTCGAGATCTGGTCGCCGTCGAAGATGACGACTGGGATTTGCCAGTCGGCCATGCGTGCGAGCTTCACATCCCAGTGCGGACCGGTGTTCGAGTCAGAGAGAATCTCGACGACGAATCACACATGCTGCGGATCGGCGTAGATCGTGTGCTCGTCGATATCGGTGCCATATACGACCAGGTCGGGGATCACGTAGTCGTTGGGGAACCGTTGATGACTTCGTCAAAACGGTCCATTCCCGACGCTGAGCGATGAGCGCTTCGGCGTTGGGAACAACTGCGGTAACCATGGTCGTCAGGCTAGCAAAGCGAAGGTCGGCTGGTTTCGCACGACTCGACCCGGCGGTGTGACAACGAACGTGTACTAGGTACACGTTCGTTGTCACACTCGAGTGTTGTCGGCCTCTAGACGCGCTCGATGATGATGGCGGGGGCCATGCCACCACCGGCACACATGGTGATCAAGGCGAACTGGCCGTCGGTGCGCTCGAGCTCGTCGAGCGCCGTGCCGATCAGGATGGCACCGGTTGCGCCGATTGGGTGACCGAGTGCCATGGCGCCACCGTTGACATTGACCTTGTCACGGTCGAGGTTGAGGTCGCGCTGGAACTTCTCGGACACAACGGCGAACGCTTCGTTGATCTCGAAGATGTCGATGTCGTCGATCGTAAGGCCGGCTCGTTCGAGCACCTTTCGTGCGGCTGGCACCGGCGCGTTGAGCATCAACGTTGGGTCGTCACCCATGTTGGCTGTTGCCACGATGCGTGCTCGCGGCTTGAGGCCGTGTGCCTTGGCATAGTCGGCACTGGCCATCAAGATCGCGGCGGCTCCGTCGACGACGCCCGAGCTGTTGCCTGCATGGTGTACATGTTTGATGTCGAGGTCGGGGAACTTCATCGCCATCAGCTCGCGGAACGTGGGGTTGTCTTCGTGGCGATAGTCGGCAACAGCGGGGAAGCTCGGCTGGAGCGCAGCGAGCGATTCGGCGGTCGTGCCGGGGCGAGGGAACTCTTCGCGATCGAGCGCCACGCTGCCGTCTTGGTTGTAGACGGTGATCAGGCTCTTGTCGAAGCGGCCTTCGGCGATTGCGCGAGCGGCTCGGGCCTGCGATTCGGCGGCGTGAGCATCAAGTGCCTCGCGAGAAATTCCTTCGAGCGTGGCGATGGCGTCGGCACAAACTCCTTGGTGCGGCTGCGGGTGCAGGTCGCGCAGGTGCAAGTTGTTTGCCCCCATGGGAAGAAGGCCCTTCTTGGGCAGCGACATCATTTCGGTGCCACCGCCGATCGACAGGTCTTCCATGCCGGCCATGATTCCGTGACCGGCAAGGGTCGTGGCAGTGATTCCCGAACCGCAGAACCGGTCGAGTGTGACACCACTGGCCTTGACGTCGTAGCCGGCGTCGAGCGCAGACATGCGGCCAAGGTCACCGGATTGCTCGCTCACCTGAGAGCTGGTTCCCCAGACGATGTCGTCGACGTCAGACGTGTCGAACCCGTTTCGTTCGACGAGTGCCTTGAGCACGGTCGAGCCGAGGTGCTGTGGGTGCAGGTGCGACAATGCGCCCTTGCCCTGTTTGCCGATGCCACGGGGTGTGCGACAAGCGTCGATGATGAATGCGTCAGCCATAGGAGTCCTCGAGATGTTGTTGGTTCTCAAACGATAGGTCCCGTTCGGAAGAGAGTGCGAACCCGCACAGCCGAAACCGCGCACGGGCTACCGTGTTCGTTGGCCTTGCAAGATAATCAGACAGGTCGCGGTCGCCCTGGTTTG
>JBDNHG010000724.1:0-2107 GCA_041688925.1 Acidimicrobiales bacterium
ACACGTTTCGACGAACGCCGGCGCGGTCGTGTTCAGGTCAGTCATTTGAGGCTCCTATTTTGTTGATGATGTACACGGTCTGCGGGAGGAACGTTCAGCTGATCATGTAGTCATCTTCTCGCCGATTCCCGCGAGATGTCCAGCGAATTACTTCGGCCGCCGCTTGACCGCGAGGGCCGATCGCGAGTTCAGTTGTCGCATGCAGACCGTCGAGGCAACACCAGATCACCCTGTTCGAATCGAAGTAGCTGATCGCATCGGCGTGCTCACGATGCATCGGCCCGAGGCCCGCAACGCCATCAATCCAGCGATGAGGCGGGCGATTCGCTCGTCGATCGACCAACTCGAAACGAATCCCGACGTCGATGTGATCGTGCTCACCGGCACCGACCCGGCATTCAGCGCTGGGCTCGACCTGAAGCTGTTGGGCGATGAACCATCGCAGCTACTGAGTGACGCGAGCATCGGCAGCTCGTCACCCTTCCCGGTGCGGACAAAACCACTCATCGGTGCCGTCAATGGCGTGGCGATCACCGGCGGTTTCGAATTGGCGCTCAACTGCGACTTTCTGATCGCTTCTGAACATGCCCGGTTCGCCGACACACACGCTCGAGTAGGTGTGATGCCCGGCTGGGGCCTGACCGCACTACTCGCCGATGCGGTTGGGCGTACCCGTGCCCGCCAGATTTCGCTGACGGGCAACTTCGTGACCGCGACGCAGGCATTCGACTGGGGACTGGTCAACGAGGTGGTCAGACACGACCAGCTGCTTGACCGCGCCCGAAAGCTCGCGTCGGCGATGGTCGACAACGACCGGGTCGGTGTGCGACAGATGTTGGCAACGTACGCGAGTCAAGAAACCGCTGCCCTCGGCCCACTATGGCAGCTCGAGTCCAATGGCGCTGCGGCTTTCGCTCAATCGACGAAGCCAGGCGCCGATGTGGCCTCCCGGCGCGCATCGATCATGGAGCGAGGCCGATCACAGCTCTGACCAACTCACGCCAACTACGAGCTGCCGCCGACATCTAGTCGACGGCATCGCTCGCGTTGTGTGGGCTCACGTTGTGTGGGCTCACGTTCTGTGATCAGTGAGCGATTTGGCCCACCACGAGCTGTGGCTGCACGTTGGTGTAGTTCGGCACGTCGCCCATGATCTCGGCGCCATGCGTTTTGAGTGCCACGTCGAGCGCTTCTTGGCTTTCGACGGTGGCCCAGCCGATCGCCTCCCACGCACCGGCGCCGACGGTGCTCGCGCCCCAGCCGGTGCAGGCATCACCCAGCGCTTTGGCAAAGAGCGGCATGTGCGTGGCGCAGTAATAGTCCATGTCGAAGGTCGAATCGTCGGTCTTTGGGTACAGGATGTGAACTGAGATCATGACTTGAGTCTGACACGCCGCGGCGTCAAGCGCCTAGCAAGGTGCGCCTCGAGCTATCGCAAGTTCGTCATCTCGTGCCTCCATCGGGCGCCCACGTCGATCTTTACTCGAGTCTGTCTTGCCAGCAGGTGCTCGCGCTGCAACGATGTCGGAAACGCCTTTGGGGCCAAACATGAGTATTGACGAGACGACGAGTAGCCAGACCGACCTGTTGTGCCAGCAATTGGCTGACGCCGAGTTCAACAACGATGGCCGCCGCACCTTCTTCGAGTATCGAGATACCGGGCTTGGCGATGCGACCAACGGCAAGTACCGCGCCAAAGTCATGCGAGCCACCGATGTGATGGAAGACACGGGCTGGCATTACCACGAGTGTGATTTGCAGTTCGTCTATGTGCTCAAGGGGTGGGTCGACCTTGCATTCGAGGGCGGGCGCATCGAGCGACTCGCCGAGGGCGGCGCACTCGCCATCCCCGGAGGCATGGTCCACAACGAGATCGGCATGTCAGACGATTATGAGGCACTCGAGGTCGCCTCACCAGCCGACATGGGCACGGTCGTCGTCGACGCGCCGAACTCGTAACCCACGACGACGTGCTCGGCTGAATGCCGAGCACGCAAGTCGTCGGGTGATACCGCTCGGTCAGCTGCGCAACGTCGTGCCGGCAAGGGTGCCGGTGTGTTCGCCGTGGTCCATGAAGACCTCGCCGTTCACGAGCGTGTAGTCGTAG
>JBDNHG010000725.1:0-2169 GCA_041688925.1 Acidimicrobiales bacterium
AGAGTGAGAGCAGGGGACATAGAGCTATATTCGAACATTTGTTCTATTGTGTCAACACCCGCTGACAGTGGACAGGGAAACAGTGGGCTTTAGTGGCTAGGCCCTGGCACGGATTCTCGGCTTAACAGCGATTATGCCTAGTTCAATATCGAGCCATTCGATACACCGACCGTCTTGCTGATACCGAGGCTATTGCCTCGGTCGGGTCCAGGGGTGACAGTTACGATCGACGCCCTCGCGGAGGCGTTCAGCTCGCGGTTCAAAGCCGAACTGATTCGCAACAAAGGGCCCTGGAGGGGCATCAACGACCTTGCGATCGCGACGGCAGAATATATCGGCTGGTTCAACCATCGCAGGCTCCACGGTGAGATCGGCTACCGGCCACCAATCGAGGTTGAGAACGAATTCCTGAACCGCACCACCCCGGCCATCACAGCCATGGAACGGGTCTAACCAAACCTCCACCAAACCCGGGCTTGACAGTGTGTCAGACCCGGCCAGTAGTATGGAATTGTGAATATTGTTCACCCGCGCGGAGCAAGCTTTTTCTCTGTGGCGGCCGAATGCGAAGTCCGACAGAGGAGTTGACATGGCCGATAAGAAGGTTGTTTTCGTAGCGTTCGCCATCGAGGATGAGCACCAGCGCGACTTGCTCAAAGGGCAGTCGTTGCACCCGCGCGCTCCGTTCGAGTTCATCGACATGTCGGTGAAGGAACCGTACGACCAAGACTGGAAGAATCGGGTTCGCACCCGCATCAAGCGGTCCCACGGTGTGATCGTGCTGGTGAGCAAGAACTCGCTCACGTCGAGTGGTCAGAAGTGGGAAATCCAGTGCGCCAAGGAGGAAGGCAAGGCGATCCGTGGCTTCTGGGCGTACTCGATCGATCGGACGAACATCACCGACGTTCCCACTTATGCATGGAGTGACGCGAACATCAGTGGCTTTATCGACTCGTTGTAAATCACCATGCGTAAAGCACTGATTGTCGGAATCGACCACTACGACAGCATCGGAAGTCTCAGCGGATGCGTGAACGACGCCTACGCGATGAAAGCCGTACTGCAACGCAACGCGGACGGCACAATCAACTTCCCCACACCGAACGTGCTGCTGGGAACCGGGCCCGCTCAGTCGGTCAGCCGACATGATTTGAAAGAGGCTGTTCGTGATTTATTCGCGGACGATGCAGACATTGCGCTGCTCTACTTCGCAGGTCACGGCTACATCGAAGACACCGGGGGCTATCTCTGCGCTAGCGACTGCGCAACTGGTGACGACGGGCTCGCGCTTGCGGACGTAATGAAGCTCGCCAACTCGTCGAAGGCGAAAAACAAGGTCATCATCCTCGATAGCTGCCACGGCGGAGCTGCCGGAGACAACGCCCTGGTCGCTGGTGTGGCCGAGATTTCGGATGGCGTCACAATCCTCACTGCCTCGACCGCGTCCCAGTACGCCCTTGAAACACCCGGCGGCGGATCCGGCGTATTCACGAGCTTGCTTGTTGACGCTCTCAGCGGCGCTGCGGCCAACCTTATGGGAGATATCACGCCTGGCAGCGCATACGCTCACATCGATCAGTCCCTGGGGCCATGGGCGCAGCGACCCATGTTCAAGACTAATGTCAAGACCTTCGTGTCGCTCCGCGAGACCGAACCTCCGATCGACCTCACCGATCTTCAAGCAATCACCACCTACTTCCCAACGGCGGATCATCAGCTCCCACTAGACCCCAGCTACGAGCCAGAGCGAAGTGGCACCGAGGACGAGAGCGTGCCGAAGCCGGATCCCGTGAACACAGCCACCTTCAAAGTTCTCCAGACCTACGTCAAGGTGAACCTCGTCCGTCCTGTGGGCGCACCACACATGTGGCACGCAGCCGTGCAGAGCAAAGCTTGCGAACTGACGGTCCTGGGGCAGCACTATTGGAAGCTCGTCAAGCAGGGGCTGATCTGAGATGGCCGGCCTCCCCAACAGGATGAGAGCTGCACTCGAAAGCAACGATGTTTTGGAAGAGTTGGCGGCTGTCGAGCACGAACGGTGGTCGCACTGGCAGCGGTACCTTCACGATCAGTGCGTTCCAGGTCCCGATGGTTCATTGACAATCCCCGCCGATCAAGTACGGCGGTGGTCAGCGCAGATAAGCAGACTATACAGCCAACTATCCAACG
>JBDNHG010000726.1:0-3855 GCA_041688925.1 Acidimicrobiales bacterium
CACCGTCACTTCGATGAGAGTGAATCTCACGAGGGCCCGAACCGCGTGTGTGGTTCGTTTGCTTTCGGAGATAGATTCCTCCATCAGCGATTCAAGTTTTTCGTTCGTCATTTTGCCTGCCTTCTTATAGCCGAGTCTACAGAACTGAGTTTTTCTTGTCAGTGGCCGTAGCGAGCTCGACCAGCGCTGCTTTTTTGGGGCCTGAAAGGAGGTGCGCATGTTGAAAAGACGTAATAGATTTCGATGCACGCGTCGTCGGGCAGGGAACGATAACCCAGGTTTTACAACGGTGTGATCTCTCAAGACATAGGAAACTTTCGAACCCTCAGGGGTTCGGGAGTTTTCTTTGTTTTTGGGGTTGGTAGTCCCTTGTTGGGTCGATTATGAGCTCTCTGAGAACTTCTCCTGTGGTGGCGTTAATGACGTGAACGTCGTGGTCTTGAATCAGGATGATGACGTGGGTTCGGGCGTGGGTTCGCCCGATTCCGATGTGGTGCATCTTGCTGTTGACACGCAGTGTGATGGATCCCGACGAATCGACGCGGTCGCGCCGAACCCGGCACGCTCCTATTTCGCCACCCAAGTCGCAACACCGCACACGACCAACAACGTCAGAGGGCTCTTGCGCAACCTCATGGATGAGACTGGCATTGAGAACATCGCGCCTCACCGCCTCACCGCCTCCGACGCACTGCCGCCGCCGCCGTCAACGAAGCCCGAGGCGTGCGCCTTGCCTCCGAGCTATGGAGACACACTGACCCGCGGATCACGATGCAGCATTACATCCAACGAACGAGACGGCGAACCCCGTCACTGCCGAGTTTCTCGAGCAGGCGTTCGGCAAGGTCGGGTGACCGGCAGGTTGCGGACTGAAGTGGCGGCGCAGGAGTTTATGCGGTGACGCTCGTCGCTGTTGCTTCTATGTCACGTTCCCGGTAAACTTTCGTGACATGAGCACCATCTCTCCGACTACTGCGATCCGGATTACCCCGACGCGGTCGTTCGTGCACGTCAACCGGCTGCCCGGTACCGTGGTCGCTGCGCGCCAAGCAGCATCGAGAGCTGCACGGAGCGGAGAGCTCATTCGTGTTCGTCGCGGCCTCTACTACCGTGGGGCGAAGACCCGGTACGGGATGGCTCGGCCCCGTATCGAGGAGATTGCACGAGAAGTCCTCGGGGTGGCAGGGAACGGACCGGCCGGGTACTCCGCCGGGCGCGAGTGGGGCGTGACCACCCAGATTCCCCCTTCGTTCCACGTCGCGGCGTTGTGGACGTCCGACCCCATTGAAGGCGTCACCCAGCACGCACGCAGCAACCGGGAACGCGCGAGCCTCAACGCGAAGGAGATTGCACTCCTTGAGCTGATGCGCGCTCCCGAGGTGTACGTCGAAGCTGGCTGGAGCACCCTGGTGCGCAAGGTGCGTGACGCGCTTGCAGGCGGTGAGGTTGTCGAGGACCGTCTTCGTGGTGCGGCAGCCGGGGAGCAGAACCTCACGGTGCGGGGGAACTTCGACCGGCTACTGACCGACTTGGCCGCCGCATGACCGATCGTCTCCGAGACAACCCCGATGACCTTGAAGCACTCGTGGGCGGAACCGCAGAAGCGCTCGGAATCTCTGCCGTTTACGTCGAGAAGGACTTCTGGGTCACGGAGGTGCTCAGATCCGCCAGCGTCGATAGGTCTGTGGCGTTGCCTGGCGGTTCGACCTTCCGGTTGTCGTGATCCTGAGCGACCTCGGCCCATGCCGGCCCGACCCTACCCGGTGGGCCTCGCCCTCACCGAACGTCCGATGGGCCGCACGCCCTCACGAACAAATCATCGATACGAGCCATCTTGATGGCTACGTTTGGGGTCTAGTCATCTGCCTCGGGCGGCGCGGAAATCATATGCAAGTATGTGACCCCGCCTTGATTCACGCAGTCTTCGGCCAGGTCATGAACTTGCCGATGGAATGAGTTGTCGGAGCCTGTCGCAGTGATCGTCGAGGAGACGGGTGCGAATCTCCGCAGCGGCGTGGAGGTTCCGTCGTAGGTGAAGTTCGAGCCATCGAGAGTGAGTATGGACAGCGGTTCGTTTCCAACCCATTCGACGCCGACTCTCACTTCGTACTCGTCAGTGTGGAGCGCATCCGCTGTTGCCCGGATCAAGGCCATGAAGTCGGCTACCGCCCCCTTCGATGCCGCGCCCCTCAACCTGCCATCCGTCAAAGTAGCCATCAGCGCTCTTCCGGTGCCCGCCGACTGCAGATGCCAAAGTCACGGAGCCGTCATGGTGCACACTCGCCCAGGCTTCCTGCCGTTGCTGACTGCCGGTCGCGGTATTGACAGCAGTCCAGCGGCGTAGCCCCGGCCGTAGGTTGAGATAGTCGATGTTCTCGACCGGGTGGATGCCACTGCGGTTCGAGTAAGTAAGCGTGATTTCCCGCGTGCGTTCGAAGATCTTCCGCACCTCGTGGCGGTCCGGGCGGGCGAGCACTGGGATGCGCGGATGTGCGGCGGCGATTAGCCATGCCCTTGTAGAGGTGTCGTGTTCCTCGACGGACTCGCTGTAGAGGCCATCGAGAGCGTCCGTGGCACGTCGCCGCTCGTTGAACCGCGCACGATACATGGCCTCGATCTGCCGCTCTTTCATCCACGCGGTGTCCGCGTCGTTTCGGATGGGTGCGCCGAAGTAGTCGTTCTTGTAGATCAGATGCGGGCCATCCACGCTTGCCGGAACGCTCACGGCAACGGCTCGGGTACTGACGCCGAGCCGATAGATTTCTATACCAAACACGGGCGGGACGATCGCCGTGACGGCCACACTTCGATAGGCACGCTCATGCGCTTCGCTGAACTCGCCAGTGTCCGCGCGGCCAGTTGCCACCTTCTGATTCTCCTTGACCCCATAGACGATCATTCCGCCGCCGCTGTTCGCCATTGCGGCGATGTCCTTGGGGACATCGGTCTGCGAGAGGTTCTTGACCGGGGGAAGCTCCGACTTCCAGTCCAGATCGTCAGTTTCGACCGCCCCGGCCGCAACCGCGGCGTTAAGGATCTCGTCGGTTAGTATGCACGGCGGCAGACCGAGCGCGCGGTGCAGCGGAGTGAAGCTCATGCCCCAAGGCTAGGGATGACCACAGACATGGGATCACGCAGACCTGAAAGTGAGCGGAGGGCACGACGGTGAAGGTGCACGGTATCGACCTTCCGCTTGTCGTGGGTCAGGCGTACCCTTGTGGGCAAGGCGAACACATTCAAAGTTCGCCATCGCCCACGCGATGGCACGACAGCTCCCGGGCAGTCCATCACGGTTCTTCGTCGCCGGACCACGAGAGGACTGTCGCCACGCTTCGACTCATCTGGATCACCAGCATCCACATCCGGCAATTCATGCGCCGGTACATGCCTACGAACATCCTGCTGAACGCCATCCGCACCCGTCGTGGCCTCAAATGGGGCGTCCCTGCGATGCTGCTCACCCTGCCATACCTCTATGTCGCGAGCTTGTGCACCGCACTAGTCAACGGTGGGGCCCCTGAGTGGCTCTATGTCGTCGCGCTCGTCTGCGTCTGGAACGCGCTCAAGTTTGTGTGGATCGGGCCGGTGAGCGTTGGCTTGCTCGTACGAAGGCGGGCCGCGGAAAGTCGGGATGCGCATGCTTCTCGCCCCCAGCGCTCGTCTGCTTGGGCGTAGCGGAAGGGCCACATTTGCACGCAACGGCTTCGATCACTTGGGCGACGATCGACGCGCACGGTCGGGCTGAAAATTCGTGCGTGTCGGTCTGGTCATTTAGCGCTCCAAACAGCCGACGAATCTATGTCGTTCTGAGAGCGCCTTGGCCGCTCACACGCAGATCCCGGGTCGGGTTGTCGG
>JBDNHG010000727.1:0-3008 GCA_041688925.1 Acidimicrobiales bacterium
CATAGCCATAGGCGACATATTCGTCCTCTCGCCAGCCGGCCCCGATGCCGAGAATGAACCGGTTGCCCGACAAGACCTGCAGCGTCGCCGCCATCTTCGCGGTGAGCGCCGGTGGCCGATAGCCGTGCCCGAGCACGTGGTGGCACACCATGACGTCGGGGAACTTGGCCGCCATCCAGGTCAGGGTCGTCCATGCCTCCATGAACGGGTCGGTTTTGGCATCGAAGCCGTAGAAATGATCGGCGATCCACAACGAATCGAAATGCTCGAGCGCCGTCGGCAAGATGTTGCGCTCTTGGTACATGACGATCGGCTTGTGGTCGCTCCAGCGATTGCCGATCACGGGCGAGAGCCAACCGAACTTCAGATCATGCGTCATGCCCGGAGGCTAGTAGTTGGTGAAACACCCGGTGTCGAGCACCGACCGGTGATGCATCAGTCGAGGTCGAGGGTCACGATGTTTACGCGGCCACGGTTGACCGATGCAGTCGCGTGGCGGGCCTTGCCGTAGAGCCAGACCGTGACGGATGGGTCTGCTTCGATGTTCTTGAGCCACTGCGACCCGCTGCGTACCGTGCTGACGGACAGCTTGTCGCCGAGCCGAGATGCCAGCACTGGAACAGGTCGCTTCTTGCCCGAAACTCGCCCGGTGGTTTCGATCAGTACCGCACCGGCGCCGACCAGCAGCGGGTTCGCGACACCGGCCTTGACCACAGGTTCGACGACTGAGTTGAGCAGTCGGAACCCGGCTTGGGTGACGTCAGCGCGGGCCGCTTCGAGTTCTTCGCTCATTTGCATGAACAGAAGGGTACGCCTCACCACGCAGTCGTGCTGAGCGACCGCTGTCACAAGCCCATCACGTCCAGTAGGCAATACTTCTGGCCGGTTTCGACTGCGTGTGCGAGGCTGATCGCCATGACCGACCCGGAATTCGGCCGCGATCATCTTGTTGGCCTGCCACTTCCCGCCGTCGTCAACTCACCCATCTTCCCGTTCAAGGGTGAACTCGAGGTGCGAACCGTGCGAGCGTCGCTCACCGCTGCCGAAGGGTGAGTACTGACCGTCATCGTGCTGCAGACAGCGGATGGCGATCAGTACTACAGTCCGTGTCCGTGCTTCGCCTCATGACACTCAACGTCGGATCGCTACTCGAGCCCGAATGGGATACCAGGCGGCATGAAGTCGTCGCTCAGATCATCGCGGCTGACGCCGATGTGGTGTGTCTGCAAGAGGTGTGGCAAGAGAGTGAAGAGGTCAGCACGGCTAGCTGGATCATCGATGCGCTCGCGGCCGAGCAGCACCCCTACCATTTCTGTTTCGGCGGTCATCCCTTTGGTTCTTTTGCTGAGCGCAACCCGGCGTTTCGGTTTGGCTCGGCGATCTTGAGCCGGTGGCCGATCGACGAGAACCATGTGTGGGCGCTGCCGACAGCCGAGGATCCGCACGATCCAATCCCGGCGATGATTCCTTGGGAACTCATTCATGCGCGCACTGCTGGCCTCGACATCTTCACGACGCACCTGGCTCCAGCTCCGTCGCACGGTCGCCATCGCAAGCTGCAGGTTCTCAAGATCGACCAGCTGATCCGAGAGGTGCGGGGCGAACTCGACGGCTTCACTGGTTCGGCGCAACGGGTCCCGATGCCCGCAATCTTGACCGGCGATTTCAATGCCGAACCAGAAAGCGACGAGATCCGCTTCCTCAAGGGGCTGACGGTATTCAACGAGCGCACGACAGCGTTCCAGGATGCGTGGGCAGTCGCCGGGGCCGACACAGCCGGGTACACGAGCGATTGGCGCACCCATCCGCTGTCAGACATGTTGAACATCCACCGCAAGCGCATCGATTACGTCTTCGTCGGTGATCCCTTCCGTCGGATGGGCAATGCCGGCAGGGTTCTCGACTGTCGGATCGTCGCCGACGTGCCATTGACCGGCGTGCAGGCCAGTGACCATCGGGGCCTTGTTGTCGAGATCGAATGGCCCTCTCGACCGGCTTGACCAGGCCGTGGCCGTGCAATTCGGGCGCGCTGGCCACCGCCGTTGCGCCAGACTCATGCCATGAGCGATGACGTGACAACGATGCGATGGGCTGTTGCGGCTGACGCCGAGCGCATCGCCGGCTATCACTACGCCTGTTGGCTGCAGGCGTTCAAGCCGTTGGTTTCTCCCGAGGTCATGCACGTCATCGAACCGCGGGTCGAGCGAATGAATGCCTGGCTCGCCGATGGGTCGGGCTTCACGACGGTCGTTGCCGTCGATGCCAACAACCAGCCGATCGGGCACACCACGGTCAACGGCGACGAACTGGTGCATCTGTTCATCGACCCCGATCATCACGGCAAAGGCCTGGGCCGGCAGTTGCTCGAGGTCGGCGAACGGTTGATCCGACACGCGGGCCACGACCAGGCGCAACTGCACACGATCGTTGGCAACGCGCCCGCCATTGCTCTGTATCAGTCGTGCGGGTGGACGCTCACCGACGAAACCGAAGACGAGCATCTTGCCAATGGTTCGTCCTTTACCGAGCACATCATGCGCAAGCCGCTCGATGGACGTGGCCATGTCGCCGCCAACCGCGAGACGTGGGATGACGATGCGCCGAACTGGGTCGAGCGAGGACGCAGCTCGTGGTCAAGCGACCCGCACTGGGGCGAGATGTCGGTCGATGACTCGGTGGTACAGGCACTCCCCGATGTGGCCGGAAAGGAAGTCATCGAGCTCGGTTGTGGCACGGGGTATGTGTCTGCGTGGTGTCTGCGGGCGGGCGCGGTCGGCGTTGTTGGCGTCGACAATTCACGCGAACAGTTGCGTGGCGCGCAGCTGTTGCAACGTGAGTTCGACCTGCGTTTCCCGCTGGTGTGGACCGACGCCGAGCGGTTGCCGCTCGCCGACGACTCGTTCGATGTAGCCGTCAGCGAGTACGGCGCTGCGCTGTGGTGTGACCCGCACGTATGGATTCCGGAGGCGGCTCGCGTCTTGCGTCCCGGCGGAAGCCTGATGTTCCTC
>JBDNHG010000728.1:0-2900 GCA_041688925.1 Acidimicrobiales bacterium
ATCGGAAGCCCGCCTTTCAGCTCGTCCCTCGCCGAAACGCTGTTCTCAGCTGAACCCGTCAACAGTCCCGGCTAGCTGGTCCCGCAGCGCCGCTTCATCGTTCCGCGTAACTTGGGAGCGCTATGCACGAAACGGCTACATCCGACTTGTCAGAAGCAATTGATTGGTTCGACGAACTAGCGCTCGACCCGGCCACCCACCCGGTGGCCATGGGAACAAGGTCGCTTGGCGACCGGCCATGGTTGATCGCCGACGAACGAGCCGACGACGAGTTGGCCCTCAAAGCTGACCTGCTCGCGAATCGCCGCGACCAGGTACTACACGTCACCGACGAGTCGCTTGTCGCTGCAGCGCGGCTGGCTGAACTCGTCGGTGCGGCGCCCGACGACACAATGCACCCGATCGAATCGGCCGCGCGCTCCGTGCAAGAAGACCTGTGTCTGCTCGTGCGGCGCGACGACGGTTGGTACCTCGATTCCAGCTGCCTGTGTTCACCCACCCGATGGCACCTGAGGGACAAGGTCGGACACCACATCGCCGAGGTCCATGGCCCCGTTCGCGACTACGACCAACGCATCGCCGCCAAGGTCGACCAGCTCTTCGATCGGTTGAACGACCGCCCGGTGTGGCGTCGCAACTGGTTCCTGATGACCGACCCAACGCTGTTTCAACCCGACCGTCCGGCCAACGAAACGATCATCGCGGCTGCCGAGATACTCGACAAGCTGTACATCCGCAGCGAACGCCAAACGCTGCGGCGAGTCATCGACGGCTGGATCGTCTTCACGATCCGCATCCAACAAGAACCGCTGCAACGGCTGCTCACCTCCGAGCTGCGACGAGATGACTTCCGACGATGGGTCGCCGACGTGTCGCCCGACTTCGGTGCCCGGCGCCACCTCAGCGAACCACAACGCCACGAGCTCCTCGCCGCGCTGACCACAACGCAAATTAGGAGTGCTGCCCGCGACTATCGCGGGTAGCGCTCCTAATTTGGGTCAACGGAACCCGTAGCACGACTCACTACACCGCAGCGTTTCGGCGAGGCACGAGACGAAAGGCGGACTTCCCGAAATGGGGCGTCGGGCGCAAACGGTCGCCTTCTAGGCTTGACCGCCATGGCAGACGCCCAAATATCTGAGACCCCAGCATGGCGCTATACCGCTGAACTGGCGCAAGACATCGAGCTGCGCTGGCAAGCCACCTGGGACGAGAACAAGACCTTCGAGACACCGAATCCGGCAGGACCCCTCGCCGACCCCGACGCGGTCGCCGCTCGGGGCGAGAAGCTGTTTGTGCTCGACATGTTTCCGTATCCGTCAGGAAGCGGCTTGCACGTCGGCCACCCGCTCGGTTTCATCGGCACCGATGTGTACAGCCGGTTCCAGCGCATGCAAGGCCGCAATGTGCTCTACACGATGGGGTTCGATGCATTCGGGCTGCCTGCAGAGCAGTACGCGGTCGAGACCGGGCAGCACCCCGCAATCACCACCGACGCGAACATCGCCAACTATCGGCGCCAGCTGCACCGCATTGGGCTGAGCCACGACCGCCGCCGCAGCATCTCGACCACCGACCCTGAGTACTACAAATGGACGCAGTGGATCTTCCGCGAGATCTTCGAGTCGTGGTACGACGATGACCAAGACAAGGCGCGCCCGATCGCTGATCTGGTCGCCCAGTTCGAGTCGGGCGAGCGCTCACCCGACGGTGGCGATGCCGACCGCGCATGGTCTGACTTGACGTCCACTGAGCGGGCCGGCGTGATCGACGGGCACCGTCTTGCCTATGTCGCTCATGCTCCCGTGAACTGGTGTCCGGGGCTCGGCACTGTTGTCGCCAACGAAGAGGTCACCGCCGACAACCGCAGCGACCGTGGCAACTTCCCGGTGTTCAAGCGCAACATGCGTCAGTGGATGATGCGCATCACCAAGTATGCAGATCGCCTGGCCGAGGACCTCGACCTGCTCGACTGGACCGACGCCATCAAGACGATGCAGCGCAACTGGATCGGCCGCTCCGAAGGTGCCGCGGTGCACTTCGCCAGCAAAGCGGGCCCGATCACTGTCTTCACGACGCGGCCCGACACGCTGTTCGGTGCAACCTTCATGGTGCTCGCACCTGAGCACCCGCTCGTCGATGAACTGACCACCAACGAACAGGCCGAGTTCGTTGCGGCCTATCGTGCCGCAGCCGACGCGAAGAACGACATCGACCGTCAAGACGACACCCGCGAGAAGACCGGCGTGCCCACCGGCTCGACGGCCACCAATCCAGTCACCGGAGAAGAGGTTTCCGTCTGGATCGCCGACTACGTGCTCATGGGATACGGCACCGGCGCCATCATGGCCGTGCCCTGCGGTGACCAACGCGACTTCGAGTTTGCCCGCAAGTTCGACCTTCCGATTCCTGCGATTCAGCAGCCACCAGCAGCATGGTTCGAGGACCACGCCATCAAGGAATCACTCGACACGTCGAGCTGGCCGATCGCATACGTCGGTGATGCGCCCTATGTGCAGTCGGCCAACGACTCGCTCGACCTGAACGGCACATCTGGTGTCGCCTCGGGCGTTGCTGCCACCAACCCCTGGCTCGAAGCCAACGGTCATGGCGAGGCCACGATCAACTACAAGCTGCGCGACTGGTTGTTCAGCCGTCAGCGTTATTGGGGCGAGCCGTTTCCCGTCGTCTACGACGAACACAACATGCCCCACACCATCCCCGCCGACATGTTGCCGGTGCTGCTGCCCGAGACCGACAGCTTCTCGCCGCGCACGTTCGACCCCGACGATGCCGAGTCCGAACCCGAAAGCCCCCTTGGTCGTCTCGACGACTGGGTCAACGTCGAACTCGACCTGGGCAACGGCGATGGTCCCAAGACGTATCGCCGCGACACCAAC
>JBDNHG010000729.1:0-2009 GCA_041688925.1 Acidimicrobiales bacterium
CGCGAGTTCTCGAAATGCTCGGTCAGCGGTCGGTGCGCTGCGTTGACGCGTTGGTGTAGCTCTGCCAGTCTTCTGCCCGGTTGCCATCGACCGGTAGGCCATTGTTCGCCTTGAGCATCGCCGCGGTGTGCATCAGGTTCCAGGCCATGAACGTCGTGTTCTGATTGGTGAAGTCGTTGTCGTAGCCGGCCGGGGCATCAGCGCCTTCGACAGTGTCGCCGTAGCTGGGTCCCGGGCCGGCCTCGCCGATCCAGCCGCAGTCGGCCTGGGGCGGGATCATGTAGCCGATGTGCTGCATGGCGTACAGGATCTCCATCGAGCACGCCTTGACACCATCCTCGTTGCCGGTGACAACGCAGCCAGCCGTCTTGCCGTAGTAGAGGTACTGCCCCTTCTCGTTCTTGTCAGCGCTGTAGGCATACATGCGCTCGACCGCCAGCGTGGCGACGCTCGACTTGACGCCGAGCCAGATCGGCGTGCCCATGACGAAGATGTCCGCGGCGAGGATTTTCGTCTGGATGTCGGGCCAGTCATCACGATCGCGCCCGTGTTCGGTCAGATCCTTCTCCATGCCGAATGCAATGTCGTGATCGAGCGCGTGGACGATCTCGACTGCGACTCCCTCGGTCTCCATGATGCCGGCGGCTCGCGACATCAGCCGTCGAGTGTGCGACGCGGTCGAGTCGTATTTGATTGAGCAGTTGAGGAAGACGGCGGACAGATGGTCGAAGGTGGGCATTGCAATTGCCTTTCGTGGCGGTGGGTTAGGTCTGGACTAGCGGTGGGTTAGGTCTGGACTAGCGGTGGGTTAGGTCTGGACTAGCGGTGGGTTAGGTCTGGCCTAAGAGTGTGGGCCTGCCAGAACATCACAGCGAACACAACAACCGCTCAGGGTGTCCTAGCTACCCGGAAGCCACGGTTCGCAAACCCGCGCCAACCACGAGGAACCCGCCAACGGCGAGCTTTCGCTGCCACTCGTCGCAGACGGCATCCCACTCGCACAGTTCGCCGTCGACGACGTCGAGGCCGCGGTTGGCCACCACCGGCAGATGGCCCGCCGATCAACCTGGCCAAATACCGAACGAGGTACGATCGCCTAACTCCAGACCAAGGATCGACCGATGACTGACCTCGCAACCGACCCCGAGGTGCCGGTGCTCGAGCGGCTCTCGATGCTGGACCGCTTCCTGCCGGTGTGGATCATCACTGCGATGGGTGTTGGTATTGGCCTTGGGCGGCTCCTGCCTGACCTCAACGATTGGCTCGACAGAGTCAAGATCGGCACCGTGTCGCTGCCGATCGCTATCGGTCTGCTTTTGATGATGTACCCGGTGTTGGCCAAGGTCCGTTATTCCAAGATCGACGAAGTCGCGGCTGACCGGACACTGATAGCGAGCTCGCTGGTCCTGAACTGGCTCATTGGCCCTGCGCTCATGTTCACATTGGCGTGGCTGCTGCTCCCTGATCTTCCCGACTACCGGACCGGGCTGATCATCGTCGGCTTGGCCCGCTGCATCGCGATGGTGTTGATTTGGAACGACCTCGCCTGCGGCGACCGCGAAGCCGCGGCGGTGCTTGTGGCTCTGAACTCGGTGTTCCAAATCGTCGCCTACGCCTTGCTCGGCTATTTCTATCTCGAACTCCTTCCCGGCTGGCTAGGGCTCGACACCGCACAACTCGACGTGTCGATGTGGGAGATCGCGAAAATCGTGCTGATCTTCCTGGGCGTACCGTTGGCCGCCGGCTATCTCACACGACGCGTTGGCGAAGCGAGCCGCGGAGTCGACTGGTACGAGAACACGTTCCTTCCCCGCATCGGGCCGTTGGCCCTCTACGGCCTGCTGTTCACCATCATCATCCTGTTCGCCTTGCAGGGCGAAACCATCACCGATAAGCCCGGCGACGTCGCACGCATCGCACTGCCGTTGCTCGCATACTTCGCCATCATGTGGGGCGTATCGTTCGCACTCGGCCTCCGGCTCGGCCTGTCCTATGAGAAGAACGCCACC
>JBDNHG010000730.1:0-2160 GCA_041688925.1 Acidimicrobiales bacterium
AAGGGCCTCGGCAAGTCTCAGGTACTGGGGCGCATCGGCAACCCGGTAGACATTGCTAATTCGGCGGTGTTCCTGGCCAGCGACGAGTCGTCCTTCATCACCGGGCACGCGCAGGTCGTCGCCGGCGGCGCATATGCGGGTCTGGCGTGGCACCGACAGCCCGAGTACATGACGGCTGATCGTCCAATCAGGATGTATCGGCCCGAAGGACGGTGACCAACCCGGCTCGAGCGCTGGCCAAGTTGACCGGCACGTTCCACAACATCAGCTATTACGCGCCCGAGATGAAGGCGTTTGCCGAACTCGGGCTTGCTGAATACTGGCGGGCCTATTTCGCGTATCGCTCTGCACCGTTTGGTGTGGTTCCGGCCGAGGTTGTCGAGGCGACCTTCTACAACTTCGCACCGGAGAGAGTACGCGAGGCCATCCCGTCGGCGTGGGACACCACAACACCAGCAGACGTACTGTCGTTCCGCGATCGCTGTATTGCTGATGCGCTTGGGCGTGCGCTACCTGCGCACGATTCGGCGCTGGTCAACGAAGCCGCCGAGCTGGCTCTGCCCCCGATCTTGGCTACCGAGGCCGGGGCCAGGCCGCTCTTTGCAGCACACCGAGCGCTACCTATTCCCGATCAGCCGTTGCTGCGTTTGTGGTTCGCGTGCACGTTGTGGCGCGAACACCGAGGCGATGGCCACAACATCGCCTTGGCCGCAGCAGACATCGACGGAATCGAGTGTCATGTCTTGCTCGCCGCGCGCGGTGTCGGCGACCAGGCGACTATCGGCAAAATTCGTGGCTGGAGTCTGGCCGACTGGACGTCGGCGATCGATCGCCTGGCCGAACGCGGCCTGTTGACGGCCGCCGGCGACTTGACGCCAGCGGGCCGCCAGCTTCGATCCGACATCGAGACACATACCGATCGCCTGGCTTCCAGGCCGCGCGTCGACCTCGGAGAATCGGGCACTGAACGCCTGATCGAGTTGATCGAACCAATGGTCGGCGAACTGATCAGCTCAGGGTCCGTTCCCGGACGCTGGCCCCCGCCGCGTCCACCCGGCTGAGCAACCACCCATCGATAGCGGCCGCAGCACTACCGGTTGCGCAGGTCCATCTCATGCAGCCGTGCCGCCAAGTGAATAGCGATTGATTTGGCCAACCCAGGAACGTCGTCGAGAATCTGATCGAAGCGGTTGTCGGGAATGACCAACGCCACGACTTCCTCAGCTGTAGTAACGGTTGCGCTCGCCGGGCCATGACCGAACAGGCTCAGTTCGCCGACCATTTGCCCGGCAGGAACGGTGGCGATGTGCTTGCCGTCGACGCTCACCGACAACGTGCCCGATTCAACGATGAAACACTCACCGTGGAACGTGCCCTACGTGATCAGCACGCGTCCTGCTTCAAGCGTCACCTCGTCGGCTGCGGTCGCTACATGTTCAAGCGCCTTGCGGTCGGCGTTCTTGAAGATCGGTAGCTGGCTGATCCGTTCAATCTTTGCATCGTGATGAAGAAGGCTCATGGTGCTCACCCTTGGTGTCGGTGCGGGATTCGGCTACCCGTAGATGCACTATAAATCGCCGGGCCCTTGCGTGCATGGTTGGGCGGTATCGGCCATGGAGTGCATCAGACGGTAGCGTTCAAAGGTGTCGCTTTCGGAACGCTCACTCGGCTGGCTTCGCTATCTCCATCGCAAGGCGCATACGCCCGACAACTGGAACCGCGGAGGCAAGCCCCATCCTCATTGGGATGACAGGTCGGACCCGCCGATGGCGAGTTGGCACCGGTTCGATCTTGTCGATTCGTCCTATGCGATGGGACTCATGGCGCACCGCACGCCGGCGTGGACCGAACCCTACGTCGCTATTCTCGACCAGCTGATCGAGCGTCACACCAGCTGGTGGTCGGCCGCAGACTGGCTCACTCAGTTCGGGCATGATCCCGATCAGGCGAACTATCCCGAAGCGTTTCGACCGTTCATACCGGCCGAACTCTGGGGCAAGTACGACGTTCCCGGCTGGACCGCCAATGGCATCGAACCGTATGGCCGACAAATGGACCCCGTCGCAGCAGACGGCATGCTGTTCTACAAGGGTTTCCTACTGGTCCTGCTCGGTATCCGATCGATGATCGATGCTGATGACCGGTGGAATCAGCCATTTG
>JBDNHG010000731.1:0-3371 GCA_041688925.1 Acidimicrobiales bacterium
CATCGAGCTCTGCAACACGCGACGGGCGGTTGAGCGGCCCGATCGCGGCGATCAATGCTCGGCACGCCTGATCGGCATCGGCATGAATTGCGACGTCGGTGATGCCGTGGCGGTCGAGTTCGGTTTCGTCGACATTGATCTGGATGAGCGTCAGGTCATCGTCGTAACCCCAGCTGCCGAGCGGCCATTCGATGCGACTGCCGATACCTACAACCACATCGGCGGTCGGCCAAAGCTCGTGGGCACACGTAATCGGCACCATGAGCGGGTGTTTCGTCGGAAGCACACCATGGCCCATGCGGCGGGTGGCAACCGCCGCCTGCACGAGTTCGGCGAGTTCGGCGATCGATTCGCTCGCGCCATATGCCCCCGAACCGAGGACGAAGAGCGGCCGTTCGGCCGAGGCGATGATTGCCGCGGCCTTCTCGATTGCGGCGCTGTTGGCCGTTGGCATCGTGATGCTTGGGGCGTTGATCTGACCGGCCGCGGGTTTGGCCCAGACGTCAACCGGCACCTCGATACTCACGGGCCGAGGCAGGCCCGAGTGCACCAGATCGATTGCTTGTTGAATCTCGGCAGCAGCTGACGCTGGGTCATGAACCACCGCAGTGTGTTTCGTGAGCTGCTTCAGGATTGCTGTTTGATCAGGCAAGTCGTGCAACGCACCGAAGTTGCGTCCTTGCTGAAATGTGGCGATCTGACCAATGACGGCCAGAACTCGTGCGTAACCCCAATAGGCGCTCGTCAACGCTCCCGAAGCGTTCAACATGCCCGGGCCAGGCACGACACAACACGCAGCCGGCTTGCCAGTTACCTGGGCCGCCCCCATCGCCATATAGGCAGCGCCCTGTTCGTGGCGAGTAACGATGGGTCGAATCTCAGGTGAGTCGACCAGGGCATTGAAGAAGTCATCGTTCTGCACGCCAGGGATGCAGAAGAGTTGTTCGACGCCACTGCGTTTCAACGCGTCGACAACGAGGTGAGCCACGGTCTGTTCAGCCATGTGAGGACTCTATAACTTTTGCCTACTTGCTTCGCTGCGTAGACCCGGGGTAGGCCGCCTTTCGACTCGTCCCTCGTCGAAACGCTGCGTGAGCTGAATAGTTGCTCTTCCCGGGGACTCTGCCTTTCTACGGTGCTGGTCTGGTTGCCCCGGGCTCCGTCCCTCCGCCCTCGGTGCGGGTGGGCTTGCTTCGCTGGTCTGGGGGCATCGACTTGGGTAGGCCGCCTTTCGACTCGTCCGTCCTCGAAACGCTGCGTGAGCTGAATAGTTGTTCTTCCCGGGGACTCTGCCTGTCGACGGGCGCACATGCGATAAACAATGGGGTATGACCGACCCGATCCGTATCGCGAACTGTTCCGGCTTCTTTGGCGATCGCCCCTCAGGAGCTCTCGAGATGGTCGAGGGCGGACCGATCGACGTGCTCACCGGAGACTGGCTGGCCGAGCTGACGATGCTGATCCTTAGTCGCATCAAGGCCAAACATCCCACCGGCGGCTACGCCCGCACCTTCGTGCAGCAGATGGAACAGGTCATGGGTACTTGTCTCGACAAGGGCATCAAGGTGGTCACCAACGCCGGCGGTCTAGCACCCGCTGGTTGCGCCGATGCAGTTGCAGAAGTCGCCGCCAAGCTCGGTCTGTCGCCCACGATCGCGTATGTCGACGGCGACGATCTGCTGCCGAGGGTCGAAGAGCTCGCCGCTGCTGGTGCCCTTCGCCCGTTCAAGGACGGTGGCGATCTGGGTGATCTCTCCAACTACGTGAGCGCGAATGCGTACCTCGGCTGTTTCGGCATTGTCGAAGCGCTGAACCAGGGAGCCGACATCGTCATCACTGGCCGGGTCACCGATGCCGCCGTCGTGTGCGGCCCGGCAGCATGGCATCACGGTTGGTCCAAAACCGACCTCGACCAGCTTGCCGGCGGCGTCGTTGCCGGCCATGTCATCGAGTGCAGCGGCCAAGTCACCGGAGGCAACTACTCGTTCTTCCACGAGATCGACGGCTATACCGAAGCCGGTGGTCGCGTTCGTTTCGGGTTCCCGTGGGCCGACATCGCCGCCGACGGATCCTCGATCATCGGCAAACACGACGGCACCGGCGGTGTGGTCAACACCGAGACCGTCACCAGCCAACTGTTGTACGAGATTGGATCGCCGGCCTACCTCGGTCCCGATGTGACCACCAGGTTCGAGACGATCGAACTCGCACAGGTTGCCCCCGACCGCGTCCGCATTTCGGGCGCCAAGGGCGAAGCTCCGCCGACCACGCTCAAGGTCGCCATGAACGAAATGGGCGGCTACCGCAACAGCTTCACCGTTGCGCTGACCGGTCTCGACATCGAAGCCAAGGCAGCGTTCGTTGAAGCCGCATTCTGGGATGCGTGCCCGTACACCGCCGACGATTTCGAATCGATCACGGCTCGGCTGATCCGCACCGATAAGGATGATCCTGAGACGCAGGAAGAAGCAACGGCGATCTGGCGGGTAACCGTCAAGGACCATGACGAGCGCAAGGTCGGACGAGCATTCTCCGACGCGAATACCCACACAGCGCTCAGCTCGATCCCCGGCATGTACGGACTGAGCGGCGGCCCCGGCCCGGCGTCTCCCTACGGCGTGTATCGGCCCGCTGTCGTGCCAAACGACACGGTGCCCCAGCATGTGCATGTGCTCGGTGGCGCCACCGTGCAGGTCGATTCGGTGGCGCCTATGGGTGACCCGCTCGACATACCGCTCGATCAAACACACGAAATTGTTGACGAACCGACCACCAGGGTCCCGCTGGGCACGGTCGTCGGCGCACGCTCAGGAGACAAGGGTGGCGATGCCAATGTCGGCGTATATGCGCGAACCAATGCAGGTTGGGCGTGGCTCGATGCATTTCTGACCGTCGAGCGATTGCATGAGCTGTTGCCCGAGACCGCCAGCCTGACGGTCGAGCGGTACCGGCTTCCCAAGATCCGTTCGCTGAACTTCGTGATTCGGGGACTGCTCGAAGAAGGTGTCGCAGCATCAACTCGACAGGACGGCCAGGCAAAGGCAGTTGGCGAGTGGCTGCGGGCTCGCGTCGTGCCGATTCCTGATCGGCTGCTCGGTTGACGACGGGGGCTCGTCGTGTGGCATGGGCGACGGCAGCACTGTCGGCTCAACAACAGTAGTTCTTTCGCCAAGGGCGCAGACTGGCTACATGAAAACCTGTTGCATGGCCGCTGTCCGGTCCTCGTCCCTGTCTCTCATCGCTGCGCTTGGGCTGGCACTGCTGGGCTTTGCTGCCTGTAGCGCTGACGCAACAATCGACGCGGCCGTGCCGGTGGTGCCCGCAACTCAGGCCGACCAGGCAGAGCAAGCCGTCGAGGCGCCGGCAACTGA
>JBDNHG010000732.1:0-3010 GCA_041688925.1 Acidimicrobiales bacterium
ATCGACCTTCTTCTTGGTCTCGGGATCGGTGACCTTGCTATAGCGCATCTTCTCGACTCGCCACATCGCAGGGTCGGCCGGGTCGAAGCCCTCGACGAATATGGTCTCGAGTCCGGCCCACGGCTCGACGTCCTCGTACTTCAGATGCAGATCGGCGAGTTCACGGCCGATCCGGCTGAACTCCCAGAAGTCCTCAGCTGTTGCCACCATCGGAATGCGGGGCAGCGACTTCTTCAGATCGGCCGCAAACGCAGTGCGATAGCCGGGGCTGTGTAGGAGGGCATAGATGTGGAAGAACAGATCCTCGTCGCTGATTTGGTCATCGAGTTGCTGGTACCGAGCGAGCGCCGTCGGGTTGATGTTGGACCTTGGCTGTGCGGGTCGAGTTGGTTGTGACGAGGCCGCTGTGTCGAAGAGTTCGGGGGCGGTGGAGTCGGCTGACGCTGAGGGATTAGCGTACGTGGCGATTGGGAACGCTGTTGCAGCATCGATGTACATGCCAACATCGGGTACGTGATCAACTACCAACGACGAAAACGGTACCCGTCCTGCGCCGCTAGAGACCGTGATAGCCAGTGTCAGTGCATCGGGGGTCGGATAGACCTGGGGCAAACGGTAAGTGCGGCTGTTCAGGTGCGAAGCAAAGTTCACATGCCTCCTCTCGAACGGCCGGTAATGCGCTAGGTGAATCTGGTCTTCATCGACGACCAATCGGCCAGCCTTTCCGACGATGTCAAAGTCGCCCTCGTTCCAGCTGAAGTTCTTAGAATCTCGGTCAACGAAGCCTTTTGCGATACTGGCTTTCGCAGCGGCAGTTCCCGTGAGGTCACCGTGTGCGGCGACGAAGCGTTCGACCTCAGCGTTAAAGAAATCGACCATCCGATGAGTGTTCACCTTGAGCGCCGCGAGACTGCTGTTGTAGTTCCACGCATCGCGATTGGTCTTCAGCCCGTTCGTGCGAATAGCGAAGATCGAGTTCGGATCGTCAGCGTCGTGTAGCGGCGCAAACTCGGCGAAGCGTTCGGAGCGCTGGTTGACCCAGTCGCCATGCTTGTTCGGCTTGACCGTCTGCCACTCGACGGCGTCCAACACGCATACCTTGTCGGCCTGCGTACGTAGCGTTGCCAGCTTGTCGGTGCGGCTCAGATAGTCGCCGATGTCGCAGTAGTGCAGCACCGCACCGGCTGCAGGCACATCGCCGGGTTCCCGCACGGCGATGAGCAACGCCACCGTCGCACGGCTTCCGCCGCCAAATACGTTGCCGGCTTCCCTTTGGCGCTTCTCACCGGCGCTTCGAGCGTTGCCCCGCAGGTTGTACACGTAGAGATGGTGAAACTCGTCGGCGATCGCCAGACGTAGGCCGTCGGCAGTGTTGCCGTCGATGTAGCCGCCATTCGACACGTACGCGACCACGCCACCGGCTGGGTTGTCCATCACTCGATCCGATGCCCACCGGATCGCTCGGATGTAGCTGTCATACAACGAGTTCTTCAGTGTCGCCGTCGACCGCGCTACATACGTTTCTGCAATACGCGCGTCCAAGCCCGCATACGCCAGGTTGGCGTTGTCGTCGTTGGCCGATGTCTGGCCGGCGGAATACGGCGGATTGCCGATGATGACTCGGATGGGCAACTCTTGCTGCTTGACGGCTCTTGCCGAGTTGCGGTCGAACAGATCCAACGAGCGCGTTTGGCCGGCAGTGATCAACTCGAAGGTGTCGGTCAAGACGATGCCGGGGAACGCCTCGTAGGCGCCGTCGGCCTCGTGCATCAGATCGTGGTACGTGGCCTCGATGTTGATGGCGGCGATGTAGTAGGCCAGCAACAAGATGTCGTTGGCGTGGATCTCGCTGGTGTATTTGCGCACGAGGTCGGCCGGCTTGATCAGGCCGCTCTGCAGCAGCCGCACAATGAACGTGCCGGTACCGGTGAACGGGTCGAGCACATGTACGCCCTCATCGGTCATCGAACAGTCGAAGTGGCGCCGCAGCGCGGCGTCGGCGGCCCCAAGCAGGAAGTCGACGACTTCGATCGGGGTGTAGACGATGCCGAGCGCATCGGCCGTCTTGGGTAGCGCCTTGGCGAAGAACCGCTCGTAGAGCTCGGTGATGATCTTCTGCTTGCCCGAAGCGTTGTCGATTCCCTCGGCCCGCAGCCGGACATCGGCGTAGAACTTGTCGAGGGTTGCGGTCTCTTTCTCGAGTGAATGGGCGTCGAGGGTGTCGATCATGTCTTGCATGGCGATCGACACCGGGTTGGAGCCGACGAAGTCGTACCCCTCGAACAACGCCTCGAACACCGGCCGGGTGATCAGATGCTGGCTCAACATCGAGATGGCATCGTCGACGTCGACGCCATCGTTCAGGTTGGCTCGCAGCCCTGTGACGAACTCGTCGAATGTCGCCGCCAAGCCAGTTGATTCGTCGGCGAGTAGCGATCTGATGCGGGTCTCATGGCGTGCGGCGATGGCGGCAATGTCGTTGGCCCAGTCCTCCCAATAGTGGCGGGTGCCGACCTTTTTTAACATCTGCGCATAGATTGCGTCCCGTACCTCGCCGATGGGGAACCCGAGAACCAGCTGACGCGCCTGGTCGGCATAGTCGACATCTCCCATGTCGAGCTCGGTGTTGGAGCCCATGCGGCCCTTGTCGGCGACGCCGCCAGGCTGCACATCGATGCGATCGGGTTCAGTGTTGTTCAGGTCGAGTTGGTTGACCACGGCATTGAGTCGTTCATCGTGTGAACGCAACGCATTCAGTACCTGCCAGACCACACGGTATTTCTTGTGGTCCGCCAAGGCTTCGGCTGGGTTCACCCCAGCGGGGATGCCAATCGGCAAGATCACGTAACCGCGGTGCTTATCGGGCGAGAGGCGCATGACGCGGCCAACTGCCTGGATCACGTCAACCATCGAGTTGCGCGGTTCCAAGAAGATCACCGCATCTAGCGAGGGAACGTCCACCCCTTCGGTCAAGCAGCGTGCGTTCGACAGCACGCGCAGCCGGTCCTCG